>CAMWIU010000006.1 GCA_947174385.1 uncultured Treponema sp. | reverse complement strand
TCTCGTGGGGTCGGAGATGTGTATTAGAGAGAGATTCAATTCTTGTCAAGAAAAACGCCAATCCCCATTTTGACGCATTTTCAGGCAACCCGAATGTTTGCCCGCAAAATTCGCGCATTTTTAAATCCGAGAAATTTTAAACGAAATTTTGTTTGACAAAATTCGCAAATCGTGTTATTCTATAAATATATATCGGAACATTCTCTAGAAAAAATAAGGCTTGGTGTAAGCCGATTATTATTTTTAAAGGAAAAAGCCATGCAATTTTTTGATACTCACGCCCACATCGGGCTGATTTATGACGACCCGATTGAACAATTGCGCGTAATTCAGCAGGCGAAAGTCGCTGGAGTTGCTCGAATTGTCAGCATCAATAATTCTCTTCACGATTTCGAAAAGGTTTATCCGAATTTAAAGTCGATCTCAGGAATTTACCATGCCGTGGGCGTTGCGCCTGCCGAAGTCGTGAATCCTGGCAAAGATTGGATTCGCACGATCGAAGAAAGCGTAAAATTGCCGAACGTCGTCGCAATTGGCGAAACTGGCTTGGATTATTTCAAGCAATTCGGCGACAAGCGTTCCCAAATCGAAATGTTCATCACGCAGCTCGAATTGGCGCAAAAGCACAATCTGCCCGTGGTAATTCACAATCGCGACGCAGGAAAGGACATTTTCGACATTTTGAGCCAGCGGATTCCGGATTCTGGCGCGATTTTGCATTGCTATTCCGAGGATGCCGAATACGCGAAAAAATGCCTCGACGCGAATCTCAACGTTTATTTTTCTTTCGCCGGAAATTTGACTTATCGAAACGCGCGAAATTTGCACGAGACTGTCCTCAATGTTCCTGTGGAACGAATTTTGATCGAAACGGAAAGTCCGTTTATGATTCCCGCGGAATTCCGCGAAAAAAAGCGCACGATGCCAAAATATTTGCCTTCCACGGCGAAATTTCTTGCGGAAATGCTGGAAATGGATTTGGAAGAATTGAGCGTGCAACTTTGGAAAAACAGCTGCAAAATTTTCAAGCTGCCTGAATGAAAAAAGCGCGAGCGAATTTCTTTTAAAACCGCGATTTGGAATGGCGCTTTTTCATTCGGTAAAAATCGGAAATCTTTCTCTGCCAGGAAATCTTTTCCTCGCTCCGGTGGCGGGCTACAGCGACCGCGCTTTTCGCAGCGTTTGCGTCAAAGGCGGAAGCTGTTTTGAATACACCGAAATGGTTTCGATGGAAGCACTCACGCGCGATTCAAAAAAAACGCAATGCTTGATGGAGCGCGCGCCGAACGAAGCCGCGTATGCCGTGCAGATTTTCGGCGGCAACGAGGAAGTCGTGGCGGAAGGCGCGCGAATCGTCTTGCAAAAAACTTCGTGCGAACTCATCGACATAAATTGCGGATGCCCTGTTCCGAAAATCATAAAAAGCGGCGCGGGCGCGGAAATCACGAGAAATCCCGAAAAACTTTTCAAAATAGCGCGCTCGGTCGTGAAGGCGGTTTCGGAATTCCAAGGCGAGCGTCCGACATTCGGCGGAAAGCCTGCCCCGCAAAAAATTCCCGTCAGCGTGAAAATTCGTTCGGGCTGGGACGCGCAGAATTTGACTTGGAAAGAAGCCGCCGCCGCCGCATTGGAAGCGGGCGTTTGCGCGATCACGATTCATCCTCGCACGCGCGCGCAAGGCTACGAAGGCAAAGCCGACTGGGAAATTTTGGCGCAGCTCGTGGAATTTGTGGCAGGAAGAATTCCAGTTTTCGGAAGCGGCGACATTTTTTCTCCGCAAGACGCGAAAAATATGCTCGAACAAACTGGCTGCGACGGCGTGATGTTCGCGCGTGGCGCGATGGGAAAGCCTTTCATTTTCAGGCAGACGCGAGAACTTTTGGAAAAAGGCGCGTTCGAAGAAATTTCCGCCGAAGAAAAATTCTCTGCCGCGTTCGAAGAATTGGATTTGCTTGCCGCCGACATTGGAGAAGCCGCCGCATGCCGAGAAATGCGAAAAAGATTTTGCGCGTATTCAAAAGGATTTCCCGGCGGCGCGGAACTTCGCAAAAAAATCGTGCATGCGGAAAGCAAGGCGGACTATCGGGAAATTTTCGGGGAAGGCGCGGGCAACGCCGACGTTTGATTTTTCCTGCGATGTTCGCTGAAATTTCGACAAGGCAAATCCGCGTTTTTAATAATTAAAATTCGCGCCGAGGTCGTATGTTCCGCCAACGGATAATTTGCTGATTGCGGTACACGTAATCGTATTGCCATAAACGTCAATCAATCGGAATGTTAAGTTTGACATCAAATTTTTACCAGATTGAATCTTCCACCAATTATTTTTATTGCCGTCAAGTTTTTCCATTTCTTTGAAATTGATTCCGTCTTGTGAGTATTCGACTTTTGCAAGCGGATAGCGCATATTGTAAAACCGCCCCGCAAGCCAGTTTTGATTTGAGCCGTCCTTCACGGCAAACTTGATGTTCCGTTTCGTCT
Organism: uncultured Treponema sp.; assembly: GCA_947174385.1. Taxonomy (GTDB): domain Bacteria; phylum Spirochaetota; class Spirochaetia; order Treponematales; family Treponemataceae; genus Treponema_D. Next base: position 34,319 of record CAMWIU010000006.1, on the reverse strand, counting down.
CATATGCAATGCGTTGTATCGAAACATCGATATGCCCTTTGTCTTTATTTTCCAACGCCGCAAAAGCATTTTCTGCCAAATCAAAAAAATAATTCGAATTGCTTGTCCAATGCGAATTTCCATCGTTCGGACATAAATCCGTGACAAGCACATAAATCGTTTTGTTGTTGTGCGTAATTTTTACGGCAGACTGCGGCGGAAATTCGCCGAGCTTGTTTTCCGAAACCGCGCATTTGTACCAACCGCTTTCAAGTTCGGGCGTGTAATATGCGACGGAAGCCTCATTATACGTGGTGTAAAATGTTACCGTGCCGGTTTTTTGCAATTCTGTTTTTCCTGAAGATGAAGAAGGGCCACCCCCCCCCATCAACAATGTCGCATGAAAGAAAAAGCAGCGGCATAGCCAAAATAAATATACAAAATTGTTTTATCATACTTTTATTATATCACATATTTCGTAGAAAGCAAGGCGGACTATCGGGAAATTTTCGCGGAAAAACCAGTAAAGTTGCCGTTTGATTTTTCCGAAAAAAATTTAAACGAGCAAGGAAAATGAAATGTCACGATTCACAACAATAATCCCAACTCCGTCGGACTTCAAGCGCATCCTGCTGATTTTGCTTGGCGCGATAATTCTTTCATTAAATTTAAATTCCTTCGTCTATGCCGCAGAAATTTTTCCGGGAGGATTTTCTGGAATCTCGCTTTTGGTGCAACGTTCCGCCGAAAAATTTTTCGACATAAAAATTCCGTACACAGTTTTATATCTTTCATTGAATGCCGCGCCTGTGGTAATAAGCTTTTTGTTCATCGGAAAAAAGTTTACGCTTTTTTCTCTTTTAATGATTGCGCTTTCATCGGTGCTGACGGACGCGCTTCCGCAAATTCAACTTACGAACGATCCGTTGCTCTGCTCCGTGTTCGGCGGAATTTTGAACGGCATCGCAGTAACTTCCTGCTTGCGTGCGGACGCTACCAGCGGCGGAACAGATTTCATCGCGATTTATTTTTCCGAAAAACGCGGCGTGGATATGTGGAACTATATCTTCGGAATGAATGTTTGCGTTCTCATAGTGGCTGGATTTATTTTCGGATGGGACAAGGCGCTTTATTCGATTATATTTCAATTCAGCTCGACGCAAGTTCTAAACCGACTTTATCGCCATTACCAAAAAATCACGATGCTCATAGTTACGGAAAAACCGGACGAACTTTACAAAATCATAAAGCAAGTGACAAATCACGATGCCACAAGATTCGTCGGAACAGGCTGTTTCAGAAATTCGCAAAAGACCTTGCTTTACACCGTCGTTTCGGCAGACGAACTCGGAATGTTAAGCAAGGCTTTGAAAAGTTGCGATGCCGAAGCTTTCATAAACGTGCTTCAAACAAAAGAAATCTTCGGACGGTTTTTCACGAAAACCAAGGACTAATTTTTCAAAGAATCATATTCGAAATAATATTCAAATTCCTGCTTGGAAAATTCGCCGGTGAACGGATTTATTTCGACTTCCGCCTTGTATTCGTCCGTGAAAAATTCGGCTTCGTATTTCGCGCGGCCGCTTCGATTGTAATCCAATTCGATTTTAAAATTTGCGGCTTCGGGAAATTTTTCACGCAAAAGCGATTCCACATCTTCCACTTCCAATTTTATATTTTTGGATTCCGCCGGCGCGCGGCTTTCGATTTTAATTTCCTTGAGCGACAAATTGTTTCCAATTTTATCGATTTCAATTTTGTAAGTTGACTTCGCGCCATCGACAAAATCAATTCGTACTCATTGTCTTTGAAGCTGGAATTTTTAAGCTGCGCGTCTTCGGGAATTTTTTCGCGCGCCATTTCCATCACTTCTTTCGGCAGGCGTTCGGAGAACGCGATTCCTGCGAGCAAAGCGAAAATTGCAAGACAAAAAATTTTTTTCATAATTTCATTTCCTCCAATTATGAATTTAAAAAAACATAGCACATTTTTCAAGAAAAATAAAGAGAATTTTTTTGAAAATTCACGCTCGCGCAAAATTGAATTTTCGCCATCGCAAAAACTTTACACATTAAAAAAAATATGCAATAATAAAATAGGAGTAATTATGAAAAAATCTATTTTAGTATTCGCGGCGATTGCGTTCATTTTTGGATGCTCGAAAAAAGAAGAACTTTCGCCCGAAAATCAAATCGAGCAAACAGAACAAATTGAGCAAGTTGAACAAACGGCGCAAGACGAGCAGTTTTCCTTTCCAAGAAATAAAATTTTCATTGATGAAAAAAAATTCATAAACAAGGATATAGACAAAATCGATTTAAGCGGCTACTTGTCGCAATTTCGCAAGGACGCGCAAAATTCGGCGCACAGCGTTTATCTAAATGACGAAGTGGAATTTTCAAATCTTCCAACGCCGCCGGATTTTGAAAAAACGCTCGTGGCAGGAAATGATTTGTGCGTTTTGTTCAATAAAGTTCCGCAAGATGACGATGAATTTGATTCCTTAAAACGCGCTGGAATAAAAATTCCGAAAGGTGCGCTGCTAAAATGCACGGGCGAAAAAATTGGAGATGGAGAATATGACAGACTTTTTCATTTTGAAGAAAATTTCAATTATTTTTATCCGGTAGAATATGAAGGAAAAGCAGGTTTTGTTTTTGGCGCGGATGTGTGCGGACAAGAAGACAATTTTACGAACGATCAAATGAACCTTCTTTCATTTTTGTATCAACACGCGACTGATGAAGATACTGCGTATTTCGAAAATTTTTATCCGTTTTGCGGCTACGAATACTTCAACGCACAAATTGCAAATTCGCTCAAAGAAAATCGCATCGCCTTGCAAAATGTCTCGAAGTATGAATATCGGCTTAACATAGACAATCCGGATGATATGATTGCGCTCTACAAAAACCACCGCAAGCGTCCTTTTGGCTACAGGATGGGAGGAAATCTCGTGCCGCTTTTCATCACGACGGATTTGTTCGCGCACAGCCAGCACCTTTTATTTGACAGGCTTTTGCAACATGTCGAGCAAGAAATTTTTTCTCCGCGCTTGGCTTTGCTTACAGAAAAATTCCGCGAAAAAATTTCAAATGATTTGCAAGAATATCCTTCAAACGAAACTGCGAACATCGCAGAAAAATATTTTGCCGTCGCGCGCGCGATTTTGAAACTCACCCCGAAAGAAGATAAATATGGCGAAGAAGTAATGCCGGACAAGGATTCGGTGCTTTCGGAATACGGCGAAGAAATTCGTGAAGAAGTGGAAAAAATTTTCGAAGCCGCCGCAATGCAAGATTCGAGCGCGCTCGCTTTTTCGGACGGCAGCGTTTACATCGAAGATTACACGCAATACAAGCCGCGCGGCCACTACACTCAAAACGAAAGGCTGAAAACATATTTTCGGGCTATGATGTGGTTTGGCAGAATAAATTTTCCGCTTCCCGAAAGTTCGCGCGATTCTTCAGATCCCAGAGAAAGTTTGGCGCAAAATATGTTCAAAATTGGAATTTACATAAACGACATCATTATGCAAGATGAATCTTTGTATGCATTGTGGAAAAGCGTTTTCGAGCCGATTACGGTTTTAATCGGCGAGTCCGACGATCTTTCCTTCGATGATATAGTTCCGCTGTGGAAATCTGTGGGCGCAGAAAATGTTTTGGAATGGATTTCTGATGAAAACGTCGCCAACTTCGCAAGCCTTTCGCGCGAAAAACTAAAACCTCCGCTCATCGCAAGCACAAGCGCGTTTTATGCAAACCAAAGCGAAGGCGATTATTCAGATCCCGAAAACTTAAAGCCCGCGATGGGCTGGCGATTTTTGGGACAGCGTTTCACTTATGACGCATGGATTTTCCAGCACGTGACCTCTCCTCGCCTTTTTGGAAGAATGATGGCTTCCGGCCTTGACATCGCGAGCGCGTTCGGCTCAAATTCCGCCGATATGCTTCTTGAAAATACCGACGAAAATTTTGAAAAATTGAAAACGATTCTCGCCAAATTCAAAAAATTCTTCGGTTCAAAGGACGAAAAATTTTGGAGCGAAACTTATTACAATTCAGTTCTCGCGCTCACAAAAGCGCAAGCCGAATTCGAGCAAGGCGCGGGATTTTTCTTCACCGAAAAGCCGCTTTGGAATATCAAGTCGCTTGAAAGCTCGCTCGGAACTTGGGCAGAATTGAAGCACGACACGATTTTGTACACGAAGATGGTTGCTGCCGAAATGGGCGGCGGTGGATATAACCCGACATATCGCACGGATAAAATTCCAAGCCCTGTTCATTATATTGAGCCGAATTTGAAATTTTTTACAGAGCTTTGCGTATCGTGGAAAGTTTTCCAAAACATTTTTGAGCGGTATAAACTTTTTGATAAGGATTCGGAAAAAGCCGTTTCTTCGATGGAAGACATTTGTCTTCGCGCCTTGAATATTGTTGCCTCCGAAGTGAAAGATGAAAAAGTTTCAAAAGACGACTTGGATTGGATCGGAACAATTCCGCAACTTTTGGCAAAATCCGTAATGCCATTTTCAACTTATGCTACCTATGCTACTGATAACGAGCAATTCAAAATGGCGCTGGTCGCCGACGTTTTGACGAATGCGGAAAGCGGTTCGGTGCTTGAAGTGGCGGTGGGAATTCCGCACAGAATTTATGTCGCGCTCAACGACAAGCAAGGCGGAAAGCGCGTTGCGGTGGGCTACACATTCAATTATTATGAATTTGAGCATCCGATGAACGATCGCCTCACGGACGAGCAGTGGAAAAAAATGGTTTATGATAATGAAAGTGAAGCGGCAAAACGAAAGCCAAAATGGTATTTAGATCCAACCATTTAAGCGAGCGGCTTTGGCGGAAAAATTTAAATTGAAATCCGCACAAAAAAAGTTGTGCGGATTTTGAATTCTTTTTTGCAAAATTCAAAGTTGCAAGTTTCGTTCGTAAAACGCGAACTTTCGGCTTGCATCCGAATTTTGCGAATAAAGAAATTTAAGATTATAAGATTGAATCTATGAAAAATTTGGCTTTAGGATTTGCAATAATAATTTTTCTTTTTTCTTGCGGAAATTTTTCGCGAAAATCTTCATCCCAAAATTCAAAAACGCAAAAAATTTTGGAAGAAAAAAAAGCCGTGCAATTCCCAACTTGGCAAGAGCGCAATCTGATTTTGCCAAACACTCCGGAAATTCCAATCGAGCAAAATCTTGCAAAAAACGACGTGCCGTTCGCAGGAATTGTGAGTCATCATCTTTTGGCGTACAAATTCATCGACGAATGGTTTTCTGAACTTTCCGAGCACAATCCAAAAATCAAAACTTTTATCGTCCTTTCGCCTTCGCATTGGAATTTGTCGCGTGCGGATTTTTCTCTGACATCCGGCGCGTGGAATTGCGACGGCACTTTTCTCAAAACCGACAAAAAAATTCAAAAAGTTTTGCTCGAAAAACTTGACGGAAAAAACGAAGACGATGTTTTTTTGTATGAACACGGAGTTTCCGCCATCGCGCCTTTTATCGCAAAATATTTTCCCAAAAGCAAAATCGTCGCCATCGCATACGATGCGGAATCGCCCGTAAACACAAAAATTGCAAACCGCCTTTCCGTCGCACTCGAATCATTTGTCGCAAAAAAAGATTTTTTCATTTTAATTTCTTCGGATTTTTCGCATCATCACAATATTGAAAAAACAAAGCAAAATGATAATGTGTCAAGAAAATTTTTTGCCGACCCAAATCGCGCGACATGGCAATTCACGCTTTGCGATAATCCTGTTGCAATGTACGCGCTGACGCACGCAACAAAAGAAAATTTTCGCGCCGTAATTCAGCGCAACACAAATTCATTTGAAATTTCTCGGCAAGATGAAGATGACATCACGAGTTATTTCTTTTGCTATTTTCTAAAAAAGAAAGAATAAAAATTTTTCAAAACCTCGAAAATAAAGACAGATTTTACTAAATCTTATTTTTCAGAGAAAACCTAATCTGCAATGGCACTCCTGTTGTGAATCTGAATAAAATATCGCTCAGAAGAACGTCGTCGCGATTTTCATAATTTGGTAAATATTCACAGATAAAATCCCAATAATCAATTCGTTCGTTACACTGCATTTTTAAACTCCGTATAATGTGCATCCAAAAATTCTTTGTTCGGCAAAAAACGATCTGGCAGTTTTATTTTTGAATTATGTGTGTTTTTCAAGTATTTTTTGAAGTTTTCGCTTTCAATTGATTCAACCAGTCTTTCTGAAATTTTCACTTCGTAATCAGGCGTAATCGCAACCAAATTTTTATCATAGGATTTATGAAAGAAAGAATTCATACAAAGTCCATTGGTCGGATTTAGTCTCTGTTTTTCATTTTTCGACCAATCGGCAATGTGGCATGCTTCAAGCAATTCGGGAATTCTAACGCCCGAAATGCAACAACAAAAATTGTAAGACGTCAGAACTGCACTTCGGAAAAACGACTGATTTATTCGTTGACGAATGGCTAAAGCCCGTTCTGTTCCTTGCGGAAGATTTGACAAATCTATTTCACAAGTTTCTATAATTTCTTTGTTCTGAAATTTTGCAATTAGCATTTCGCTTTCATAGGCTAATTTTTCAGGGCTTTCTGCAAATTCATTCCATACGATTTCTTCCATTTTGCTTCCGTGTCCAAGTCCGACAATTCCTTGTGCCTTCAAATTCGGATCGAGTCTGCCGAAATTTCCGATTTTCATATTCAACGCAGATGGAGTGCGTCCAAGAATTTTTGCATATTTCATAACAACTGGATGATTTTTACTTGAATTTTTAAACGGTACTTTGCAGTAAACATTGAACGCTACAATTGTTTCTTCTTTCGTCCATTCATTTGCCATGTAATGCCTCTAATTTACGCTTTGTGCCGTTTTAATGTTTCTACATAAGTATTGCTTAAATAATATTTCGCAGAAACTGGCTCTTCTTCCATTATGTTTCGGATTACCTTTGTAGAATCTGTCGGCGTGGGAAAATCAAATTTTTTTACACCCAGTTTATTTTTAAAAGCAACTATATAGATGCGTTCTCTGTTTTGTGGAACGCCGAAATCTTTGCTGTTTAGGATGGCGGAAAATACTGTATATCCAAGATTTTCAAAAGTTGATTTTATTATCTTGAAAGTTCTGCCCCTGTCATGAATGGCAAGCCCTTTCACGTTTTCACAAAATATGACTTCCGGCTTTCGTAAGTCGCAAATTCTAGCCACATCCAAAAACAATGTTCCCCTGCAAATGCCTTTATAGTTGTCGTCAAAACCTTTTCGCTGTCCTGCCATGCTGAACGCCTGGCAAGGAAAACCAGCCAAGCAAATATTGAATGGTGGCACATCATTTTCATCAATTTTTGTTATATCACCTGCAATTACTTTAGTGTCAGGGAAATTCGCAAGGTAAGTTTTTTTGGCAGCGGTATCCCACTCTGAAACGAAAACTGTTTCAGAATCCTTTCCAAAGGCTTTTTCAAATCCCAACCGAATTCCCCCAAATTCCTGCAAATAGATCAATGAATTTATATTTTTTTATGGAGTTCCGTTTTAAAAAAGGATATGGTTCGGTATCATCAACTACCCAGTTTCGAGCTATCTTTTTTGCCGTCTTAAATCTTCCATTTTCTGCAAGACGACGTATAGTATCACTACTTCTTTTATGTTGTGAAGCATAATTGTTAAGCGATACAAGCATTGTTTTCCCCAGTTTCCCCATTATACACGATAGCGTGTATAATGTCAACGAAGATGACATCACGAGTTATTTCTTTTGCTATTTTGTAAAAAAGAAAGAATGAAAATTTTTTCAAAACCTCGCTTGACTTTTTTTTGATTCCGCGATAATATGACAACAACATTTCATATTAAAAGCGACACATGTTTGCGCCGAAAATTCCGCGCTGTAAATCTGATCACAGAATTTTAATATCACAAAAATTTAGCGAGGAAAAAATGCCTAGAAATCAGTTTCAGCGAATGGTGTTCGCATTCATCACGGTTTTGATTACCGTCCATGCCTACGTTTTTTACAGCCTGTACGTTTTGAACGGCGCGGCGTTCATTCAAGGCGCGAGCGCGCTTGGCGTGCACACAAGCAGCGTAATTGAAGCAATCAATGTTCTCGGCGGCGTTCCAGTTTTCGGGCGGCCGCTTCCAATTTGGGCGATTGTCTTGATTGAATTTGCGCTCGCGTATTTGCTCGAATGCACGGTGGGAAGTCCGCTTTCGTTCAAATTGGCATGTCGCAAATTCGATCCGCGCCAAACTCATCCCGTAATTTTCGAATCGGTCATCATAAACGCCACGGTCGGAATCATGTGCCCAGCAATGAGCTTTTTGGCGACATTTTTGTACTTCCCGTATGCTTGGGAAAATTTGACGATTTTCACATTTCTCGCGCATTGGGCGAAACTCGTCATCTTCAATTTTCCGTTCGCGTTTTTCACGCAAATGTTTTTCATTCAGCCTTTCGTCCGATTTTGCTTCCGCAGGATTTTTGCGAAAGACATTGCGATGCGCGAAAAAAAATGACGCGCCAGTTTTTAAACTAATGCGTCAATTTTTAATTTTGCAAATTTTGAATGAATGCGTCCAATTTTTCTGAAAAATTTCCAAGGGCAAAAATGCTTTCCGAAAATTTTTCAAAACCGCGTTTCAAATTATGCGCTTGCGATAAAAATTCAAAACATGCGTTTTCCAAATTTTCTTCGCTAGAAATATCGCAAGCGTTTAAATTGTACAAAAGCCAAAATTTTTCGATTATCGCAAATTCGCTTTCCAAAAAATGCGGACGCAATTTTTCCAAAAGCGCGCGAACTTTTACCAAATGATAATTTTCATCCTGCGTCGTTTTTTGCGGATACGCATTCCAAACAAACGGTTTTCCGCACAAGCAAGCTCGAGCAAGCGAATCTTCGCCGCGAACAAAAAGCACGTCCATTCGCAAAAGCATTTCGTCCCAATTTTCTTGCGATAAAAAATCAAGTTCATTAAGCTGAATTTGCGATAAATCAAATTTTTGCGAATCGCAAAATTTGCGATAAGTTTCAAAAAAACTTTCTTTTCCAATTCCTTGCGCCAAAAATATTTGAATTTGCGATAAATTTTTATCGCAAATTTTTTGAAACGCGCGAATTATCGGCGAAAAATTTTTTTGATAAGAAAAAATTAAAATTTTTTGCGATAAAGCGGCGTAAGCGTGCGCAGAAAATTCGACGGACGAAGATTTTTGCATTGCGAGCTTTTTATCGCAAGCAAAATTTTCGCATTTTTCTTTCTCGGATTTTTTTTCAAAATGCGCACGCCAATTTGCGATAAAAGGCTCGTCCAAAATTAAGCCGCCAGTTTTCGTAGTAAATCCCGGCATAAAATTCACTTTTTTCACAAACGCGCTTCGCGTCGCGGATTTCAAGCAATGAAATTCTTCGGCGTAATCTTCAGCGGTCAAATAATCGATATTGATGATTTGAAAAATTTTTTCGGAGTTTGCACCGATGTGTATTGATTTGTTTTGAGAAAAATTTTCGCTGCTTTTTTTATCGCAAATTTTTTCTTGCGATTGCGACGCGAACAGAATTTCGTCAAGCCAATTTGGTCGTCCGCATTGAAAGCATTCCAAAATTACGCGCGGCAAATTTTTTGAAAATTCGGCTTTGCAAATTTCTTCCGCGTTTGAATCGAAAATTTTCACTCCGCAAAAAAATTGTTCGACAGAATTCAATTTGATTTCCGGAGCGATTTTTTGGAACGAATTCAAATCGTTGACGACGAGGCGGATTTTATAATGCGGATTTATTTTTCGCAAATTTTTCGCAAGGCGATACACAAAGCCGATGTCGCCAAAATTGTCAACGACTTTGCACAAAATTGTAATGTCGGAATTTTTCTGCATAGTTTCGTTCATCGCAAATTCAACGCGGCGCGAATTTTTATGAGAATTTCAATCGCGTTTTTTGAAAAGAAAAATTCTCCGCAAACTCGCCTTCCTTCTTGCGAAAATGAAAATTTGATTTTTTCCTGCGAAAAAATTTGAAACCATTTTTTCGGATTTGCGATAAATTTCAAATCTTGCAAATTATTGAAACAAAAAATTTGTTCTTCGATTTCCGCATCGTTGCCGCCAAAGTGAATCATCGACATCAACGCAAGCGAACGGCGAGGCGCGTAAAAATAAATGCTTTTTTTGCAAAAAACGAGCATTCCCCAAATGCTTTTGCCGCCGTTCAAAGCGAGGCGCATTTTCGAAAGCGAATCATCGCTCGCGCGAAGCTCGCACATTTCGACGAATTCAACTTCGTCATTCACGCGAGCGGAAAAATCTTGGATGAATTTTTTTTGCGCTTCGAAATTTTTTTTGTCCATTTTGGCTCGTCAAAAAAACGCGCCGAATTTCTTCGGCGCATTTCAAATTAGGAAACCTCTAAAAACTTCAGTTTTTCGAGATGCCTTTTATTTTATTGATATAAGTTCTATATCAAATCCGATATAACTGTTCGCAGGAATTATGCCGGGATAGCCGCGCTCGCCATAATGCATGTCGGGCGGCAAAATGATTGTGCGTTTTTCGCCAAGTTTCATTTCCTGAACCATCGCGTCAAAGCCCGGAATCATTTGTCCCGCGCCCGTAGAAAATTCGAGCGGGCCGCGTCCTTCCGACTGATCGAACACGTCGCCATTGAGCAAAAATCCTTTGTAATGAACGGCGACATTTTTTCGCGCGCCGCAAATTTCGCCATTGCCTTCTTTCGTGATTTTATAAAAAATTCCGTTTGAATCTTTTTCGCAACCCGGCCATTTTTTTTCAATGAGCTTGATTTGCGTTTCGTATTTTTTTTCTTTGGCGGCGCGAGCGGCTTCGTTCGCCTTTTTTGCGGCAGCGTCAAAGTCCGCTTGAGTCGCTGTGAACGCTTGGGCATCCGCGCCTTGCCGAACAATCGTAACTTTTTCGATTACATCGTCTTGCTTCGTCGTGTCCACGATTTCTTGTCCGCTGACGACTTTTCCGAAAATCGTATGATTTCCATTGAGCCAAGTTGTGGGCGCAATCGTGATGAAAAATTGGCTGCCGTTCGTGCCAGGACCTGCGTTCGCCATCGCCAAAACGCCGGGCTTTGCGAACGTATACTTTTCCAAAATCTCATCGGCAAATCGATAGCCAGGTCCGCCACGCCCAGTTCCTTCCGGGTCGCCGCCTTGAATCATAAAATCCTGATCGTCGCCATTTGCCTTGCTGATTACGCGGTGAAATTTAAGCCCGTCATAAAACGGTTTGCCTTTCGCCGCTTCGAGCGTGCCTTCTGCAAGTCCGACAAAATTCACGACGGTAAGCGGCGTGTCCTTGTAATACAATTCCAACGCGACTTCGCCTTTCGGCAATTTGAGCACGGCAAAAACACCCTCCTTTCCATTCAACGCATCCATAGTTTTTTTCTCCATTGATTTTGATTTGTTTTGAGCGCATCCGCTTGCCAAAACAGCAAAAGCGAAAATCGCGCCAAAAATATTCCTTTTCATTTTTTTCTCCAAAAAAATTGGTTTACCCCATACGGGTATAGGGTATCGCGCTTTTTACTACAAATTCAAAATTTCAAAATTGATTTTTGAACCAATTGTAAACCGCCTCGAGCCGCGCTTCAAACGAATTGTTCAAGCGTTTTTTCAAGGCGGAAATCATTTTGAATTCCGCGTAATTTCCGATGTAAAACAAAAATTCATCGCCGCAATCGATAACGCAAACGCACATTTTCAAATCGCCCGGCTTCACGGCTTTGACAGGACCATAAGTCAGCGCGGAATAATTTTCCATAAGCATCAAAAATTCATTCTGATTTTGCTTGTAGGAAATTTTGTAGACGCTTTCGCCGAAAGTGTGGTCGTTCAAAAACGCGAAGATTTCCAAGCCGTTCGCGTCGCCTTCGTTCAAATCAGGCGCGGCGGAAAAATCTTTCGAATCGGGATTTTCCACACGAAACGCTTGCGAATAAAGTTCGTCCCAAGATTTTCGCGAACGCGAAAAATATTGCATTCCTTGCATTTTCGAAATCGAACGCATTATTTTCGAAACCGTGCTTGTGTCGAGCGCGGCGGCATTTTTGTTTTCGATTTCAGATTTCGGCAGGCGATAAAGTTTTTCTTCGGCAAAGCCCATTTTTTCCGGCGCGATTTTTCCAAAGACAAAATTTTTTATCGAATCCGCGAATTGAGTTTGCGGAATGAGTTTTGCTTCGAAATCGTTTTCGGAAAAAATATGCGAAATCTCGTTGCTTTGCAAAAGCGATTTTTCGATTTGCGGCGAAAGAATTTTTTGCCGTTCCAAATTTTCGGCGGATAAATTTTTCGCAAAAACGAAAATCGTCAATGCGAAAAAAATTACGCGCGGCAGACAAAATTGAAATTTCGTCTGCCTGCGAAAATTTAAATTTTCGGCTTTGTTGCAAAATCGCATTTTCAAAAAAAACTTCATCGAATTTCCTTGCAATTTACAAAATCGTTTTTCAAATTACGCCTTTGTAAATTACGCGCACTTGCTTATATAAACCATCGCCTTCGGATTTAGTTTCAATGTCCGGGATTTCGTTGAGCGTCGTGTGGATGAGGCGGCGTTCGAACGGATTCATCGGCTCAAGCAAAATCGATTTTCGATACGAGCGAACTTTGTCGGCGGTTGTGTAGGCAAGGCGCACCAAAGATTCTTCGCGGCGGATTCGGTAACTTTCCGTGTCCAAAATCACGCGCACATTTTCGTGGCCGAGATGTCCAGCGTAAACGTTGAGCAAAAGTTGAAGTGCGTCCAAATTTTTTCCTTTGCGTCCAATCAAAATCGAAGAACTTTCCGACTGAATCTTAAGCCCAATTTTGCGCTCTTCGCGGAACATAATTTCCACGGTGGCGGAATAGCCCATTTTTGAAATCACTTCGGTAATGAACGTCGTGAGCTTTTGCTCGAATTCATCCTGCGGAATTGGATTCGCCACTCTTTTTTTCGGCGCGCGATTTTCGGAAGGACGCTCGTTTTGCGCGGCGGCGTTCGGCGTGTTTTCATCCATGTGAACGCGGATTTTCACGAAGCCTTTTTTGAAAAGCGAATTTTTCTGCGTTTCCAAAATTTCCACGTCGAACTGATCGCGTTCCAAGCCCAATTCCTGCGCGGCCTTTTCGATGGCTTCTTTTTCGGTTTTTCCTTCGTATTCGTATGTCATTTTTTTCTCCTGCAAAGCCGAAGCGATTTTCGCCGGCTTTTTGCGCATTTGCGCGAAAGTATGAAAAGTTTGCGACGCAAACTCATTGCCAAAAATTTTTTTCGCCCGCGTCGCAACAATTTGCTTAACGCGGACAATAATTTTAAATCATCGTTTTTTCATTTTTACGACGTTTTTCTGCGCGGCGGAATTTTTTTCTTTCGCCTTGGATTTGTTGATAATGACTTGCTGAATCATTTGCAAGATGTTGCTCATCGTCCAAAACAAAATCAATCCGCTCGGCGTGTTGTAAAGAATGAAGAAAAACAAAATCGGCAGACCATAAGTCATAAATTTCATCTGCGTGGAATTCTGCGCCGCCGTAGCAGTGCCGCCGACTTGCGTAATTTTTCCGTAAAGCAATTGCGAGACAAGATAAATCACCGGAAGAATGCGAATGTGATTGCTGCGCAAAAGCGGCAAATTGAAATTGAGCACATAAATGCTGTCGCCTGCGGAAAGGTCGTCAATCCAGCCTTTAATGAAGCTCGCGCCCCGGAATTCAAAATAATTGTTGAACAAATTGTACATCGCAAAAAGGCACATCATCTGCAAAATCATTGGAAGGCAGCCCGACATCGGATTGTAGCCAACTTCCTGATAAAGCTTGGCGGTTTCGGCCTGCATTTTTTGCGGATTGTCTTTGTACTTCGCTTGAATGGCTTGCATCTTCGGCTGGAGTTCCTGCATTTTTGTCGTGCCCACGGACGCTTTAATCGAAAGCGGAAAAAGAGCCAGGCGCAAAATTAGCGTAAGAATGATTATGCTTACGCCCCAGTTCGGCACGATTTTGTAAACCAATTCCAAAATCCATTTTAGGATTGTTTCAAGCCATCCCAAAAATCCGCCGGAATCCATCGCGTCCGTCAAACGGTAGCCGCTCAAATTCCAGCCATTATTTTCGGCGTTGGAATAAACGCGCAAATCTTTTTCGGCACGCGGCCCGACATAAACATAATAAATGTCATTCGTTTGTTTTTCGGTGATTGGCTTTCGCACCAAGCGAGCTTGCGCATTAGACGAATTTTCAATTTCGATTTCAGTGGAATAATAAGCATTTTCCAAAATCGAATTTTTCAGTGGAATTACAAGCTCGCAAAAATATTTTCCGCCGATTCCCGCAATTTCGAATTCCTTGTTGTAATCTTTGAATTGTCCAGTTCCCAAACGAATGCTTTTGCTTTTGCCTTCGTTGAGCGCGAGAAACGAACGACTTTCATATCGATCGATTTTCGGATCAAAAGCAGGCCCGACTTGCGGCGAAGTGCGCAAAGTGTACGAAGCGTTCATTCCGTTTGCCGTGGGGAAATTCAGCGCGGAAAAATTTTCGCCGCCGTCAATCACGACATTCATTCGGAACATATATTCGCCGTTTTTAAAAGTGTATTGTTTGACCAAAGTGAAGTCCGAAAATTTTTTGGCGAACGCGATTTTCTTTTCGCCGTTTGCCTCGGGAAATTCTTTCGCGTCAAACAAATCATTCACGATTGAATTTTCCGCGCCGCCAAAAGCCAGCGAAAACGCGCGGTTGCTCGCCGAAATGTTGTCTGCCATTTCCACGCCAAATCCAGTTTTCGTGTCCTTGTGATCGAGCAGCTCGTAGCTCACGATGTCGCCGCCGCGATTCGTAAAAACGACTTTAATTTTGTCGGTCGTAATCGTGTATTTTTTTTCGACAAAATTTTCGTTCGCGCCCGCAGAATCTTCGGAAGAATTCGCGTAGACAATCGAATTTATTTCCTCGGAAAATTGCGACGTTTGCGCCGAATTTTCTTCGGCGACATTTTCGTCAATTTGGGTTTGCTCGACTTGCTGCGGCTGAGGCGGCGGAAAAAATTTTGCCTGAACAATCGTGTAGCCTATCAAAACAAGGAAAATCAGCACGACGGCCGTGATTGTATTTTTATCCATAATGAATGTCTCCTGTTTTCGGATTTAATTGTTTGAGAAAAATTTATTGAACATTACGCGCTACGGAAGCGGATCGAAGCCGCCCTTGGAGAATTTATTGCATCGCAAAATTCTTGCTGAAGACATAAAAAGACCTTTCGCCGGTCCGTATTTTTTGAACGCCTGCATCGCATAGCACGAGCAAGTCGGAAAAAATCTGCAACACGGAGGAAAAAGCGGAGAAATCGCGATTTGATAGAATCGAATCAAAGCGCAGAAAAATTTTACGAGAAAATTTTTCATTTCATCAGCCCTGCCTTTTTGCACAATTCACGAAATTGAACACACCTTGAGCTGAACGAATCGTTTCCAGGATAAACTAAAAATAAAATATCGTACCCTGTGTTCAGGAATGTCTTGAAAAATCGAAAAGCCTCACGGCTGAAACGCTTCGAAGCATTTCGCTTCACGGCGTTTCCATAGCCACGCGGCAAGGGAAAGGCGATTCTGTTGAAACCAAGCGAATTTTTTGCAAAGAAAATTTTCGCGCCGTCAACGCTCGCCTTCCTTCCGTTTTTGAACAGATTGCGTATTTCCGCCGAACTTTTTATGTGCTCGTAACGCTTGAACGTCCTTTGAAAGTTTGGCGTTTTTTCCGGCAAATCCGTTTTCATAAATGTTCAAATTTTGCCGAAGCGACTAATACTTTTTGTGCTCGTCAGCCACCGAAAGCTTTTTGCGTCCCTTCGCGCGGCGGCGAGACAAAATTTTTCGTCCGCCTTTCGTGGCCATTCTTGCGCGGAAACCAAATTTTCTGTTGCGTTTAACTCGACTGGGTTGATATGTCCTTTTCACGGCATACTCCTATTTTACAGGGAAATTTTTCCCAAAGATTTTCATTTGAGTATCAAATTATATCATATTTTTGAAATTTTAGTCAATAAGAACACGACAAACGAACGGCGAAAAATTTCTAGCAAATTGTCAAATTTTCGACAAAACAAAATCATTTCTATAAAAAACAATGTCGGAACGGAGGACGATTTTTCGCGCCATTTTTCGCTAAACCTTTTAGGAAAATTGCCGATTTATTGAAATAAAAGTGAGGAAAAAATGAAACGTGTCCGCGAAATTGAACAATTTTACGACAAAAAATATTCAAAGGAAGATTTGGTAAACGCCATAAATTGCATCGATCGTTTGTATCCGCGCTTTGAAGGCTTTCTTCAGGAAGACTTGACGATTCGTGAATGCATTTTGACTTATTTGAGCTACTGCGCGGCGGCGGAAAAATTCAGCTATGTTTGGAAAGGGTTCGGCGCAAAAATTGACGCGGAAGGCACGATTCGGCTTGCGAACAGTTTTATCAAAAGCAAAACGATTTCCAAAAAGCAGGCAGAAATGGCGATGCGCGTTTTTTTCTCGAAACGGCAGAAGGCCGCCGTGGAACAATAGTTTTCGGAGCGAACAAAATGGGAAAGAAAAAAAATTGCCGATATGTGCAGGATGTGGAAAGATTTTTTGGCTCGGAATTCAGCACGACACAATTGATTGAAGCGGTGGAGGAAATGACCGTCGTCGCGAAAAAGGACGAAAGCGGCGGAATAAAAAGCGATCCAAAAACCGTGGCGCTTGGCGTGCTCGCCGCCTGCAAAATCCGCGAACTTTACGACGATACTTATTATCATCCCTATGCCACTCCCGCGAATTATTATTCGCAGGAAAATATGCGAAATCAATCCTACAAAATCGGGCTGGACATCGTGAGCGGAAAATACGATGACATTTCGCAGGCAATCCGCGCCTACGAAAAAGTCATTTGAAAAACAATTTTTAGAATTGAATTGTCTGGCGAATTTTTTTTAAATTTTCCCTAAACTTTTTTTCTCATTTTCCGAAATTTGAATTGATGCATTATCCTTTTTGCATGGAGGCTGAAAATGTATAACCAAGCGTACAATGCCTACAAAAGAGCCAGCGTGAACACGGCAAGCCCGGCGGATCTCGTTGTCCTTTTGTACGAAGGCGCCGTGAAAAAATTGTCGTCGGCTTCTTCAAAATTTTCCGCGGATGGGAAAATTCCTGTTTCAAAAATCGAATCGTTCAGCACGGATGTTTTGCGCGCGCAGGAAATCATCACCGAACTGCAAGTTTCGCTGGACATGGAAAGAGGCGGCGAGCTTTCGCGCAGCCTGATGTCGCTTTATATTTATTTCAATGAACAGCTTCGCGAGGCGAACATTTCCAAAAACAAAGAAAAAATCGATTCTGTTTTGAATTTTATGAAGCAGCTCTCCGATTCGTGGAGGCAGGCGGCGGCAAGCACAAGTGCCGCCACTCCGATTCGCGCCCAGCAAGCCCTGAACATTGAAGGCTAAACCAAGGAGAAAATTTTTATGGAAAACATTTCTGCACAAGAACTTGAAGAACGTGTGGCATTGCTCACAAAATTTCGCGAACTCTTGCAACGGCAGCGGGAAAAATTCCGCGAGTATCTGAACGTCTTGGAAAAGCAGGAAAATTCCATTGAAACTGAAAATCCCGACGCGCTTTTGGCGCACACGGAATTGGAACAGCAAGTCGTTTCCAACATCGTGAGCCTGCAAAAAGTCATCGTGCCGATGGCGAGTTTGTACAACGCGCGTGGCGGCAATGCCAATCCTGAAAAATCAATCACGGATTTGCAAAAAGACCTTTCGGATTTACAGACAAAAGTTTTGGCGCAAAACGCAAAGAACCGCGATTTGCTTCAAGTTCACATCACGCAAATTCGCACGAAAATAAATTCCCTGCGAAATCCGTACAAAAACGTGCGCTCGGTTTATTCCGAAAAAAATGCCGTCGGCTCAATGTTGGCGGTGGAAGCGTAGCGCAAAAAATCGGAACTTTCCAAAGTATCATATTCGCTTTCTATAAACTCTGGAGCATTCACCAGCGATGTCCTCCATCGTCTTGTAAAACTCATATCCGTACTTTTCATAGAAGCCGACGTGATTCGTAGAAATGTAAACCGCTTCCACCTTGTCATTTTTTGCCAATTCTTCGCAATGCTTCAACAGTTTTCCCGCGCATCCCCGATTTCTGTATGCGGGGAATGTGTACACGAATCCGATCCATGGCGTTAAGTCTGTCGGCTGAATATCGTCGATTTCCGAATATGTGCAAAACGAGACGAGTTCTCTTCCGTCCACAAGCAGCAACACTTTCGATTTTTCGCCAAAAATATTTTTGAACATGCTTTCACGAAGCAATTCGCAAAGATATTGCCCTGCTCTCCAGTCGCTTTTTTGCATTTGATTCAGCCAATGGCTTGAATCGCGACTGTCGAAATATTCTATCACTTTCATTTATGCGATCATTCTTTGGCGGCAACGAGGCTTTTCGTTGGCTCGCCCTGTTTTACAGTTTTTGCTTTTGCAATTTCGCGCCTAGTCTTTTTTCAGAGAATCGGGAGAACGCTGTATAAATTCCTCGAACTGCTCGATTTTGCTAGTGAGGTAATGCTCGCTATGCAAACTGAAAAATTTCGAAGCCGAAGTGCCACGGCGAACGTAAGTGTGAATTTGGCGCAAATTGAGCGCGGATTTCTCGTCGATTTCCTTGGCACGTTTTCGCAGCACCGTTCCCAAATGCATCGAGAATGCGCAGTCGATGATGAAGATTCCGAAAATCATTCCGACGAAAAATGAAAACCATGGATGCTGTATGAACCATATCACCGCGCGCCAAAAAGGCGGGAAAAGGAAGAAGTAATACAGCGCGGCCAAAACTCCCCAAAAAAATGTGAATTTCGGGCAAACGATTCCCATGATGTTTCCCGGCTCTTTTCTGTAATCCCAAAGCTGAATGTGCATTCCCTTGATGAAAATTATTCCAGCGATGAATTCAATCAACGTCATCACCAAAGCCATCACGACAAACATCAAGATGTAATATTTCGCGCCACCACCGCCACGGCTAATGATGTACGCATCCACAAAACTCAGGCTGAAAAGCGCGACCGCTCCGAATCCATAAACCGGAAGGCACGGGCCTGTCAAAAATCCCGGATTGAGCCACAAGCGGTCGGCGTTCGTTTTGTCGAAAAACCGGCGGAAAAACAATTCTATTATCCAGCCCAAAATTCCGCCGAAGAAAAAAAGAAACGCCACCACGACAAAAGTATGAAACGCATTTAAAGATTCATTTAACATAGTCCATATCATAATGGATTGCGGAAAAAAAGTAAAGTAAAATGACGCTCTGCATTACGATTGGATTTTTTTGAAATCCATCACGGCATCCACGCTCGCGCAGCACGCCGCGCGAAGCCCTGCTTTTTCCAACGCGCCCACTCCGCGAATCGTCGTGCCGCCGGGCGAACAAACCGCGTCCTTCAAAACGCCGGGATGCTCGCCAGTCTGCAATTGCAACGCCGCGCTTCCCATCATTGTTTGGCTCACCAAGCGATACGCCTGTTCGCGCGCGATTCCATATTTTACGGCGGCATCGGCATAAGATTCGATTATCAAGTCCATGAACGCCGGGCCGCATCCGCTTATCGCGCCGCCGATTCCCATGAGGCTCGAAGGAAGAATCTCCACCAAACCAAGCGCGCCGAACAAATCCTTGAGCGTTTCCGCCTCGCCTTCTCCGAGCGAATTTTCCTTTTCAAACAAAAGCACGCCTTGCCCAATCCGCGAAGGAGTGTTCGGCATCACGCATTGAATTCGCACGGAATTAAAAATATCGCCGAGCGCGTTTTTGTATGTCGCGAGCGTCCAGCCAGCCGCGATGGAAACCAAAACTTTGTTTTCGAGCGCGCCATCAATTTCCGACAAAACGCCTTCGATTTGATGCGGCTTGCACGCGATGAAAATCACGTCGCATTTTTTTGCCAGCTCCAAATTCGAAGCGCACGGAACAAAGCCGATTTTCTTTGCGTTTTCTTTCAATTTTTTTTGGTTGGGCGCGAACGCGAACAAATTTTCCGAAGCGATTTTTTTCGCCGCGACAAATCCAGCCGCAATCGCCTGCGCCATATTTCCCATTCCGACAAAACCAAAATTTTTCATAAAGTCCCCTGAATTAAAAAGCAATCGCGAATTTTTTTGAAGCCCCTTGCGGAAGCGGAACGGTGCAGATGCTAGCTCCAGCGGTAGCGAAAATTTTTGTTCCGCAACGTAAGTTTTTCGCCGCCGTTTTACATCAACGCCTTGTATTTTTCCGCGAGCCGCTTTGACTTTTCGGCGGCCAAACCGTGATAATTTTCGGGTTTCGCGAAAAACAAATCCGCATCCTTTCCGAGCTTTTTCAACTGCGCGTGGATCCGCTCGTAAGAATCGGCGTGCTTTTTGAGAACGTCAAAAAATTGCGCATTCGACTGCTCGGCTTCAAGCGTGATTTTTCGAATCACTTCGTGCGCGTCGCTCACTCCGCTTTCGGCGAGCAAAATATATGCGGCTTCGGCAAGTACGCCCCCCCGAACTTTTCCGCCGGCGTTTTCCAAATTGCGCGCCATGTTTTCGCGGTCGGCCTGCAAGCCGCTCACGACTTTTTTCATTCTTGCGACGGCCATCGTAAATCCCGCAAGATAATCCGAGACGAATCTTTGGCTTGCGGAATTCGTGAGGTCGCGCTGATGTTCGGAAATCTGATCCATAAAAAAAGTAATGACGCGCGGCGCGAACGCTTTCCACAAAGATTTCACATGCTCGCTGTTCCATGGATTTCGTTTTTGCGGCATCGTCGAAGAGCCGACTTGCGTTGAAGAAAAATATTCGAAAACTTCGCCGATTTCGCTTCGCTGCAAGTTGCGCAAATCGTCCGCCAAATTCGCGATGATTCCAAACGCGACGTTGCATTCGAGCAAAAGCCGCAAAAGATATTCCGGCTCGACAAGCTGGTTTGAATATTCGCTCGGCTCAAGCCCGACGTATTCCAAATATCTGCGTTCCAAATCTTCGGGATCTTTTACAATCATCGAAGGCCCGTTGTACGCGCCCACAGGTCCCGCGAGTTTTCCCTTCAACTGCTTGCTCAATTCTTCGATTCGCAAAATCGACTTTCCAAGCCGCGAAACAAATTCCGCCACGCTCCATCCGAACGTAATCGGAACTGCGTGCTGGCCGTGAGTGCGCCCGACTTGCGGCGTTTGGCATTCGCGCGCGGCGATGTCGCACAAGGCTTTTTCCAAATTTTTCAATTCAGGAAGCACGACATTTTGAACCGCATCACGCACACGCATGCTGAGGGCGGTATCCAAAATGTCAACGCTGGTCGCGCCCAAATGAACGAGCGGCGCAATTTCCGCAGGAATTTTCGTTTTGAAAACATTCACGAGCGCGCGAATATTGTGCTGAGTTTTTTCTTCTTCCGCATAGACTTCTTCGGGATCGATGTTTGCGGCGGCTTCGTCCAAAGTCTTTTCCAATTCGTCGGTGAGAATTCCTCGGATGCTCAAATGCGCTTTTACCAACGCGGCTTCCGCGCGCGCGCAAGACAAAATCGAAGCGGATTCCGAAATGTATTTTGAAAGATTTTCAAAAACGCTTTTTTCAGAAATCGAATAGCGATGATCCAGACAAGAAATATTGTCAAAAATGTTTCGTGTTTCCATAAGAAAAATGATAGCGCAAACACAAAAAATATTCAAGGCGGAAAATATTTGGAAATTCATTTTGAACACGCTGGAGGGGAGGAGGAAGTCTTGCTTGAAACTTCGCACATTCGTACTCGTTGCGAGCCCCCTCGGCTACAATGAACGCAAAGTTTTCGCTTTGCGTAACATTTCCGCCTACCCCTTCTCCTGGGGGCTGCTGTCCCCAAGCTCTCGTGTTCACAGCATTGTGGGAATATTTTTGAATAAAGAAATTAATATTTGATGAACGAAGTGTATACAAACTCCTGTCATATATTTATGCTTTTTAAAACAAAAGTATAATTACTTAATGTTTCAAAATTATATCCAAATTTCTTATACAAACTTATTGCGGGTGTATTTGAATCAATAACCCACAATATAAACCTTATACAACCTTTTGAAAGAAAAAATGCCTTTTTCAATATTTTTTCTGCAATACCCTGTCTTCTAAAATCAGAGTTTGTAAGCAAGTGTTTAAGATACATAGTTTTCTTTTGTATCTCAACTACCGCAAAACCTGCAATTCGCCTCTGCTTTCTACAGATAAGAACAGCTTTCTGCTTGATATACTTTTTCAGCTGTTCTTTTGTAGGAATCCGTTCCGAAACAGGGTCAAACGCTGCATTAAACATATCAAATAAACAATCTATATCTTCAAGTTCTGCAAAAGTAACATCATCATCTTCTTCAAAAATGTTTTCCTTTAAGATAAAAGACATCCGTCTCAGTGAAGTATGAAGTTCAAATCCACAGGAAGTACTGATTTCTTTTATAAAATTCCTTTCCTCATCAGTTTTGCAGATGTAGTCATATGCCATAATCCTAACATCCAATAATTGTATGATTTGCAAAAAAGCAGGTTTTAAATCACACAACTCTTTTACAAAAAAGTAAATAAACGCAGCTGCTTCCGTTTTATGAACAAAGAAACAAGCAGCATCACTGACTTCAAGTGAAAAGAATTTTCCGTTTTTTATCCAATCAGACATTTCCGTCTCATTCGGATAAAAATTAGTAACAAGGTAACCTTTTTTTCTGAATTCCGAAACGAATTTCAGAGTCTCATTCCAAGTAGTTATGCTGCGCATCTCTGTATACCAGAGATACTTTCACAATTACTATATTTTAGTACCCCCCCCCATCTATCATTTATTGAATAGTCAATTATGCCAAGTACACCGTCAAACAACTTTAAATAGAGATTACCGTTCTTTATATACAGACCGCATCTAGAATACGCATTAATCATATTTTTTTCCAATTCTTCATCAATTTCTTGAACATTCCAAATTATATAATTCTGATAACTTGCTCCGCAATACGGATGTGTTACAGCACGTACAAGATTTTTCACGCTCTCTTTTGTTTGTCGCAAATTGATTTGAGCATATTCAGGATAAAACTTTCCGTAATAGATTTCTTTAATAGGCTTTTGCTCAATGCGTTTTATAGTTCCTGATTTGTATTCCGCTAGCAATTCGGAGAATGCCTGTTTATAAATAGGTAACATCCTATTTTGCAGTTCAAAAACCGTTTCGTTTGCTTCAATTGATACACGAATCTGTTTTAAGATTGCTCCAGTATCAACTTCCTCTTTTATTTCATGAATTGTTACAGCAGTTTCTTTGTCACCATTGATAATCGGCCAGTGCTGCGGACTCATTCCACGATATTTTGGAAGCAATGATGGATGCAGGTTTACTCCTCCAAATCTCGGCAATGAAAAAATTTCTTTCGCAATGATGCGAGAACAATGACATGATATCAACAAATCAAAGTTTCCATTTGTTACTTTCGTCTTCACATGTTCATCATTAATATTTTTTGTACGGTAAAAATCGATACTTTTTGATTTGCAAACGGTCTCCAATCGCTTGTGTATGTTGTTCTCAAAATATGGACATACGACAAAATTCACTTTATCAGTCTTGAGTATTTCTAAGAGAACTTCCGCGCCAAAACGATCTTCTGAAAATAGGACTATGTTCATAATATTAAAATCTTTATTTATTATATTCCTTAAGTATAAATTGAACCAATTCAAAGGTCATTTCCCTTACATCAATATTATTTCTCATTGTAGAATCAGCAAATAAATAGAAAAAATTCTCTCTCGGTTTATCAGTGGAAAATAAATAAATTACACTATCAAGTGGTTTTAGATTTTTATCATCAAATCTAACTTTTATCGATCTAAATTCCTCCTTATTGAATCCCGTAGTAAATTGTTGAGCACTGAGTAAAACATATTCAAACGGAATCCCTTTCTTTTCTGAATATGATTTTAACACATTAAGTAAATCAATTGATTTTTTTAACTCATCTGCTTTTCCAGATCGAATTTTCTCTGGAAGTGATTCATCAGGTAATTCCGATTTTAAATAAATCAATGCGTCTTCATTTATAATTGGAATATCAAATTTCCCGACTAGAAAATCTTCAAGAGAACTAATTCTAGATTCAAGTTCACCAAGAATTCTATCATCAACACCTCTTTGTTCAAATAGTATTCGATATTCAGATTCCGATTTCCATAATGGTTTTCTTCTTAAACTCCTCGCATAATACTCTTTGATAATTTTATCTTTTGAAAAAAACTTTTTTGTATAAGTTCTTATATCAGAATCCGACAAAAGACAGATTTTTTTGCTTCTTCTACCAATTCCTTTTTCAGATAAAGATGAAGCGGAAAACAAATCAATTTTTTGTTCTTTATAAAATGCCTGTGTTTTTGCAATCATATATGATACAAGATAACTCTCATATTTTATTACAGGATGGTTTTGAATCCATTTCCGTTCCATATCGTGTGCAAGTATCACATTTTCCAATGTACTTAACGCAGATTTTTCAAAACCTAAAGTTAAACAATCTTCTTCATTTATAACACAAATCGCATTTAATAATCGTTCATAATCTATATTTATACTCTTAAATCCTGTTATAAAACTGTCACGAATCAAGTAATCAAGTTTATCAACATCAATAGTTTTTGAATTTAACAACTCTATAAAACAGTTCCGAACATCCTTTCTATTTTCATATTTTAAACCGATAATACATCGAACAAAAAAACTTTTATCAATAAATCGAAAAATTGACTTGAAATTTACAAGAGAAACATAAGCACTCATTATCTCATGTTCTGCCCCTTTTGTTTTATTTTTACCATCTGAATCTTTTACAAAATCTTCGTCACTTAACTCGTCTAAAAGCCTTTTCCAAATAATAGGAATTTCAGAATTATCTTCATCATATTGGAAATAAAACTTCTCGCCTGTGTGAGAGAAAGGAGAATGCCCAATATCATGCATAAGACATGCAAGAATAAAAGTCTTTGTTAGTTCATCAACCTCTTTATTTGTACAAAGTTTTTGAATCAAAATATCATTTGTCAACTTTGCAGCAGCCATCTGGCCTAAATGATATACGCCAAGAGAATGCGTAAAACGATTATGAGTCGCTGAAGGATAAACCGACTGATAACTTGTTTGGATTACATCCTGCAAACGATGAAACATAGCACTGTTTAATACAGTGTATACATCAACATCCTCTACAGATATATATCCAAAAATCGGATCTTTTATCTTTAGAGGTTTTATCATGCAATTTTTGCAGAATTAAATGCCGCTTTCAAGACATCGTTTGAGAGATATGCCAAGAATTTTGAAATAAGAATGTCGTTCGACACCTTCCTCCTAAGAACAGTATCATTGTTTATAAGTTCGAAACAATCTGAATAATTTCTGACAAGTTCCATGGCATAATTATCAGAAAACAAGAATACAGAAGTAATCTCTTTGTCCTTAAATGCCTTTACGACATTGATACGAAACCGATTTAATTCAGCAAGAGAAATTTCCTCTTTTTCTAGTTGTATCAATGCTAGCGCAGCAAGATATTCCATACCTATAAATTTTATCATAAGATTTTCTCCCAAAAGATTAATTATTATATCATATTTACATAAAAACAACAATAGTTTTAAATTCAAATAATAATCATTCATTTACCCGCTTATTCAACAAAGCCCTGTCTATTTTACCGGTTCCGCCTCGTGGCAACTCTTTCATATAAATATATGCCGTGGGAATCATATATTTCGGCAAATCTGCGGCAAGCTTCTTTCGCAAGTCAGCCACAGCAAGTTCTGTGTCATTTTCATAAAAGAGCGTGATTTCTTTCTTGCTCCAGTTGTAAACGACACAACAGTTTTTTACCAATTTGAGTTTATTCATAATGATATGCTCAATTTCGGAAAGCTCAATACGATAACCGGAATGTTTGATAAGCGTATCTTTTCGACCTTTGAAAATTATTTCCCCATCATCATTGACAAGCCCGATATCGCCTGTGCGATAAATCAATTCCGGATATGACTTGTTCAAAGGATTTTGAACAAATGCTGCCGCCGTTTTTTCCGGATTGTTGTAATATCCCATTGCAAGTCCTGTTCCACGCACGCAAATTTCCCCTTCTTCGTTTTTTCCTACAAGCTGGTTATTTTCATTTAAAAGCAAAATGTCCGTATTTTTACAGGCAAAACCGATAGGAAGTGGTTTATTTTCATCATATTCATGCGTTATTTCAAACCATGTACAATCAACCGTTATTTCACATGGACCATACAAATTTACAAATTGAACCGATTTTGGAAAAGCCCTGTACCAAATATTAAATTTATTTGTCGGGAAAACTTCACCTGCAAACCAAATATGACGAATAGTAGGCATAGGAATTTTTTCAAGCAAGCCCATGTTCGCAATATTCACCATAATTGTAGGAACCCAAAAAATAAATGTAACTTTATGTTCATTCATCAAGTTGAGTATTTTCACAGGAAACATATTAAACTGGTCAGGTATTATAACAAGAGTTGCCGACTTTGCCATGAGCATACAAAGTTCAAAACTGAAATGATCAAAAGCTATTGGTGCCATTGAGCCGATGATTTCATCATCAGAAAGTTTCCAAGTCTCTGTAGTGCAGCATATATAGTCAAAAAAACCTCTGTGTGTGAGTGCCACACCTTTGGGAGTTCCCGTGGAGCCAGAAGTGTTGATAATGCATAGCGGATCTGTATCTATCATCATTTCCAAACGATTTGCAAGTTTTCCTAAAAAACTTTCCTCAACAGCATTGTCTGTAATCTCATCAACAATCACAAGCGGTATGGAAGAATCCACGCTTTCCATAATCGGCTTATATTTATTCGATGTCACAACGCAAGACGGCTGTACGGTTTTAAAAACATTTCTTAGACGCTCTTCGGGATATTTCACGTCAAGGTTCATGTAAAAATTGCCCGTGTGAATTATGGCAATGTCGGCAGCTATGGAATCCGTGCATTTTGGCAAAAACACGCCCACAGGAGTTTTTATCTTTCCTGCAATCACAGAATCCAAACACACGGCAAACTTAAGTTCCCGCGCATGCAATTGGTAAAAGGTTACAGAAACACCACCGTCATATACCGCGACTTTCTGCGGGTTATTCTTCACAGTATCCGCAAATTCATTGTAAAAATTGTAATGCATTTTTTCCTCTGTTAACTATTACAAATCAACAACTTTGGCTGGGTTGCCAAAAACATGTTTTCCATCCTTCACATTTTTTATAACAACGCTACCAAGACCAATATGAACATTATTTCCAATCTTTTTTCCAGGTACGATGGCAGCATTGCTTCCAATAAATGTTTCACGACCAATAGTTACATGACCATTAACACTGGTATTGCCGCACACTGTTGAAAAATCACCGATAATGGAATCGTGTCCGATGGTCGTCATTATCGTGCAATAATCACCAATTATGCAATCAGGACCTAAATTCAAATTCCAATAAATAATGCTGCCTTTTCCAATTTTAGCAGTATCACTTATAATTGCGGAAGGATGAATTATTGTTACAAAATTCGCACCTTTGGAAGAAAGCGTCTCAATAATTTTTTTCTTATCTGCACAATCAGAAATCGCTAACGCAAAATTTTGATTTGGTTCAACGTTCCAGTCTTTTATTGTACCTATGATTTTTTCTTTATAAGAATAATTATCAAGTACTCCTGCAACATCACTTAAAAAACCAAGCACATTCCATGTAGGTGAAAAACTATTGATATCTTTTACCATTTGAAGAACTTCTCTTCCCATGGCCCCCGCACAAACAATAATCAAATCTTTCATATAAAATTCCAATTCATAAATTAAGCAGATCCGCTACAGTCTTACATTCTTTGACCACAGTTCCTGTCAAGTTTTTATCAAAAATCTTTTGACTTTCAGCAACAAGGGCTAACTTTGTCATGCTATCCCATTCTTCAAAGTCACAAAGGACAGAATCTTCCTTGAGGATTCCCTCATCAAGCTCCATCACTTCTTCAATTGCTCTGATTTTTTCTTCTCTTGTCATACAAAACTCCTTAGCATTAGCCATTAAGATTGATGGTTCTTCCACCATCAACAACTATATTTTGACCTGTAATCCATGAAGACTCATCGGATAACAGGAATTTTACAACATCAGCAATGTAATCGGTTTTACCAAATCCAAGCGGATAGGTATTTTTCATTCGTTTAATCACAGCATCATCCATTTGCATAGCATCTGTCATGTCGGTCTTGATTGCTCCTGGTGAAACCGAATTTACACGGACATCAGGAGCAAGTTCCAATGCCATTGATCTAACAACTCCGTTTGCCGCCGCTTTCGAACCACCGTATGCAACAAAAGCTTTGGCTCCCATTTCTGCAATATTTGATGAAATTATCACCGCATTTCTTATTTTGGATTTATTTATCTTTTTGCTACACAATGCTTTCATGATAAAAATAAACGAAAATATATTTACGGAATAAACATTATGGACAAAATCACAATCCAAAGAACGCAAAGGTCTCATTCCGTCAACACCGGCAGAATGTACATATTTTGAAATAAAGATTTGATTTGTATCAATAAAATCTTTCAAAACACTTTCAACAGAAGCTACTCGAGAAACATCATATTTCCATATAAGAACATTTGATTGCGATGCACATAATCGTTTTGTCTCTGTAAGTTTCTCTTCATTGCGTCCACACAGAATCACATTGTCTGTCTGAGACAATGTGACTGCAATCTGCCGTCCAATTCCTGACGACGCACCGGTTATTAATGTATACTCACCTACCGTCATTGTGCAGTAAAACCTCCGTCCACACTAATAATTGAACCAGTTATCCATTTGCTATGCTCAGACAAAAGAAAGCAAATCATTCCAGCAACATTTTCCGGATTTCCCATACCAAGAGGATGCAACTTTTCAAGTATCTGCTCATGAGCAGAATCAAAATATTTACTAATATTAGCCTCCATATTTGAATGCATAAATCCAGGGGCAACACAATTAACTCGAATCCTCTTGGGCGCAAGTTCTATTGCAAGAGATTTTGTCATAGCCTGAATCGCACCTTTTGACATAGCATACGCAGTATTGCCGGCAGAACCAACCAAACCATAAACTGAAGAAACCAAAACAACACTCGGATTTTCTATGTTATGATTCTTTTTATTTGCAAACCATTTTACAATTTCCAGTGCGGCAAAAGCATTCACTTGCATCACCCTTAAATAAGTTTCATAAGACAAAGTCTTTATAGGAGCTATGCAAGGAATCCCTGCACAATGAACAAAACCTGATACCCCCCCCCAATCATTTTCCGAAAAAGCTCGTTTTATTGCATCAAAGTCAGTAATATCAATAGCAAGAAGCGTAACACAAGCATTTTGCCGACAGATTTTCTTTGTTTCTTCAAGTCCTGAACTATTCAAATCAAGAAGAACAAGATTTGCTCCAAGTTTCGATAATTCAACTGCAACAGCCCTACCTAATCCGGAAGCCGCCCCAGTTATTATATATGTTTTGTTTGTAAAATTCATGTTCAACACCATCCGTATTTAATCAAATTTTGTGTACAACAATCTGAATACTACTTTACTCCCAACTAATTCAACCACTTTCTTCAATTTATACTCTTCTATATATAGTAGAAATAATATCTAAAAGAGCACCATCAAACGTCTCCGAAATCAAATAATCTAAATTACTAATTTTTACACCTACTTTTCTAATCATGGTAATTAATCTCATTATATGCCAAGTTCATAATTACAAATTTGATTCTATTAAATCACAATAATCAAATTTTTCTGTATTTAGAACCATAGACATCCATGCCAAACCAGAACCAAAAGCAGCTAAGCATAATTTTAAACTTTCATTTAAAATATTGTTTTTAAGATTATAGCAGATATTTAATGGTATAGACGCACCACTAGGATTTCCAAAATTTTCCACAATATTCATAGGAGCCTTTTCATAAGGAATTCCAATTTTATCACACAATTTTTGTAACATAAACTTATTGGGCTGATGTAATAAAAAATAATCTATATCAGATATTGAAATATCAGAATCTTGTAATATTTCATTTATCAGCAAAGGAACTTCTTCTTGAACAAATTGAAAAACCGCAGTTCCATCCATATGTATATGATCCAAAGCTCTAAAATTGCCATCACCGATAGGTCGCATTATTGAAGTTTCTTGATTAGATGGATTTTTAAAACCTCCTGCAGGAATAATCAAAGCTTTGCCTCGTGTTCCATCATTATATGCTCTAAAAAAAATTTTTTCATTATTTGAAGAATTTTCAATAATTGTAATAGTTGTGGCATCTCCAATCAATGGGAAATCGTTCCTGTCTCTTTTGGAAACCTTATGACTAAGAATATCTGTATTAAACAGTAATACCTTTTTTCCTTGTTCAATATGTTCAAGTAACATAAAAGCTTGGTTTAAACCTAAAACAAAACCGCAGCATCCTTGTGCTAAGTCGATAGACACAATATCATGGGGCAAAGCGAATTCCTCTTGAATAATATTTCCGATATGAGGAACGAAATAATCAGGACACAATGAAACCGTAACTATTGCGCCAATTTCTTCTTTGCTGACGACTTTATTTTTAACAAGATGATTTAATCCATAAATACAAAAATCTGAACATGTGCTGTTTTCTTTTGAAATGCGATGTTTATTAAATCCCATAATTTTTTTTAATCTCATTGTTTGCTGGGGAGGGAAAGAATAATTGCCTACTTCGTCATCGAAAAAGTACTGGTTTTCAGGTAATACAGATAGAATTGCAGAAATTCTTTTTCCACTGAAAGTCGTTTTCAAACAATTCCCCCTGATTTTCTTACAAGAGCTGCTATAGTTTCGACATTAATAAAATTTTCTGGCACAATATTTAGCCCGTCTATTTTTATATCATAATTTGATTCTAATTCAGAAACTAAAGTAACTAAATCAAATGAATCTAGTATACCATCTTCAACAAAGTCTTCACTTTCTGAAAAGTCAAATTCTGGTCTTATTTCTTTTAATATCGTATAAATTTTTTCCATAATCAAATCCTTAATAAATTCAGCATTAGGAGCAATATTATAAATATCTATCAAAGTTACATACAACAGGGAGAACAAATTATCTTTTTTTATAAATTGATAATGATATATCCCTTAAAAGAATTTAGAGTATTATACCATAATATGGGGGGGGTATGTCAAGTAGTTTTTTTTTAAATTTGATTTTTTTTAGAATTTTTATTATTAAAGATTTTTTAACTTTTGTGACCGATTTTTTTGAAAAGCGCGAGCGTTTTAAAAAATACATTCATGGTTCTGCGGAAATGCTTTGGATTTTGAAAAAGCTCGCATCTTCATCATCCGCCAGCATTCAAGCTTTGGACGGAGACAAGGCTCGCATTTTTCGAAAGTCATTTTTCAATTTCTATCCATTGCCAAAATGCTGCGTCTTCTTGTCCCATTCGCCAAAACGCCACATTGGAAAATCCTTGCGATTGATACATTCTGCAACGATGCACGAGCGAAGTCGCGTCTTCGTAATATTGAATTACTTTTACTGTCGTTTCAAATTCAAAATATGGAATTCCGTCCTTGCGTTTTATTCTTTCCACTTTATTTTCGGAAAGCCTCCGATTCGAACCGTTGAATTGCCACGCGCCTGCTGGCCTGTCGCCCTCGGTTATCCAACTGCGTCCGTAGAAGGGAACGCCGATTATATATTTTTCCTGCGGCAAAATGCTGAGCGCGTATTCGCCTATGCGCTTGCACCAATCCATCGAAGCAGGCGAGCCGGGCGCGCTCGTGGCCCAATGTTCGTCGTAAGCCATAATCATAACTTTGTCGCAAATTTTCGCAAGCCGCTCGTAATCCTCAACATCGTCTTGCAATTTTTTTGTACGCGCGTGGACGCAAACAGTGAGCTGTTTTGAGCCAAGCCCTTTTTTCAAAAGCCTGAGAAATTCCGCAAAATCCTCGCCGTCCAATTTTGGAACAAGCTCGTAATCAATTTGCAAGCCGTCAAAATCTTTGGAAGCGGAAATCAAATCTCGCACAAGCCTGTCGCGCTTTCCGAATCGCGCGTCAATCACAAAATGCGTGAGCGAGCGACTTTGGCACACCGCCACCAAATGAACGCGGCCATTGAAATTTTTTATAAGGCTGCGGGAGGGGGCGCGTTCGAGATTTCCATAGCAATCAACTTCCACGGCAAAAAGTCCGATGTCGGTCAACGGTGTGTCGCGATCCCATTCATTCAAACGCTCGGCAAGAACATAGCCCCAAATTTCCTTGAAGCGCACTTTTTCGCCTTCAATTTTATTCCAACGATAAGGATGCGTGTAGCCTTTGCGCATGACAGCTTCAGGAAAATTTTTTTCATCAAAAATTTCTGCATCGTCTAAAACAGGCGACTCGACAGCAGACGATTTCTTCACATTTTTTTTCGAACACGCGCTTTGCAAAAAGAAAGCCGCGACAATGCAAATCAGGAAAAAGACTTTGATATTTTTTTTCATTTCGTTCCTCGCTATTTTTCAAATTTATAATTCAATGATTTTATACATTGGATTTTCATTGGGAAGAAATTCCAAAATATTTTTTTCGCACGCAAGCGCTTCGCTCGGATCGTGCGTCACGTGAAGCAAAGTCGTCGTGCCGCTTTCGGCGATTGTTTCAAGCAAATCCAAAATCTTCTGGCGGAAATTTTCGTCAAGCCCATGGCACGGCTCGTCCAAAATCAGGATTTCGGGCGACTTGACCGAAGCGCGCAAAATCAAAATCGCGCGTTGCTCGCCGTAACTCAAATTGCTGAACTGCTCGTTTTCACGCCCGGAAAATCCGCCGAGCGCGAGCCACTTTTTCGCCGCCACAATTTCCACGTCGCTCGCCGCTTCGTACAGCCCGATCGAATCGTGAAAGCCCGAAACAATCACGCCGAGCAAATTTTGTCCGACCATCCGATATTCGACATGCAAACGATACGAAACAATTCCAAGCCGTTTTTTGATGTCCCAAATCGTTTCGCCCGAACCGCGCCGCGCACCAAAAATTTTCACGTCGTTGCAAAAAACCTGCATATTGTCGCCTGTAATCAATTCCAAAAAAGTCGTCTTGCCAGAACCGTTCGGCCCGCGAATCAGCCAATGCTCGCCGCGCCGCAACGTCCAGCTCAAATCACGCAAAACACGATGTTCGCCCCAGCCAACATTTATGCCGCGCATTTCCACGAGAATTTTTTCTGCGGAATTTTTTTCGTCCGAAAAATTTTCGGCGACAAGATTTTGAACAGTCTGCTTGAATTCGATTTTATTTTTTTCGCGGAAATCGGAATTTTCTTTTTGGCGTTGCGAAAGAATTTCCTCATATTCGCGGCGGCTTCCGCAAAATGAAATCGCATTTTTCGAAAATTCCAAAACGCAATTTATCGATTCGGGAATTTCATTGAAGCGTTCCATCGACAAAATTATTCGCGGAAACGCGCCAGCATCTTCGCCAGAATTTTTCAATTGTCGCGTGGCGATTCCGTCAAAAAAATCCAAAAGAATTTTTCGGCTTTGCGCGTCCAGCCCTGCAAATGGGTCGCTCAAAATCAAAAGCCGCTTTTTTCCCAAAAGCGCGCGGCACAAATACGTCCTGCGAATTTCGCCGGTGGAAAGATATTTCAGCCCACGATCCAAAATATTTTCAATGCCGCAAAGTTTCACTTCGGGAAAATTTTCCAAGCGCGCGCCCGTTTCCGGAATTTCAAATTCGCCGTTTGTTTGCCGCCGAATTTTTTTGCCCAAAATTCCTTCGCATAAAAAAACTCGCGCAGTCCTTCCGTGATCCACGCCGCCTTCGACATATTCGCTTTCGTCGTTCGCGCGCTCCTCTTCAATCAGCGCGGCGGCTTTTTCCAGCGAAATGATTTCTGCGGAATTTTCAAAAGCATTCGAAAAAAACGCGCCGTCTTTGTTCGGGACAAATCGCGCGCCATCGCCCGCGAGCGCGTTCAAAAAATTCGCCTTGCCGCTTCCATTCGCGCCCACGACAAGCCACGCTTCTTTCGAGCGCATTTTCCACGAAACATTTTCGAGCAAAGTTCCGCGCACGCTTTCGATTCTGCATTCGTTTATTGAAATAAATTTTTTTTGAAATTCCTGATCGTTGCCAATAAAAAATT
>CAMWIU010000005.1 GCA_947174385.1 uncultured Treponema sp. | reverse complement strand
CCGCAAGGCTTGCGTAGAGGGGGTAAAAAAATA
The DNA here is from genome assembly GCA_947174385.1 of uncultured Treponema sp. Taxonomy (GTDB): domain Bacteria; phylum Spirochaetota; class Spirochaetia; order Treponematales; family Treponemataceae; genus Treponema_D. The sequence continues at coordinate 40,195 of CAMWIU010000005.1, read as the reverse complement.
GCACATTTTGTAGAACGCAGGGACTTGGGGAAGGCGCAGGAAATGGCACATTTTCTGCGTGGTTTTTAAAGAGATTTTTTTTCGTATGGAGAATGCCGCGTTTCTCGCGAGAAAAATAAGCGAGCCTCGTGCGACCGAGCCGAAATGAACGTTTGCGCGAATTTTGGAAAGATAGTTAAAAGATACTATCTTTCGGTTCAAAACACTGTATCTTTTTGGGCAAAAAAGGGCATTTTTAGGGGTAAAAGATAGTATCTTTTGATCCAAATCACTGTATCTTTCGGTCCGAAAGACTGTATCTTTTACCCATGAAACACTGTATCTTTCGGACGAAAAGACTGTATCTTTCGGTTCAAATCACTGTATCTTTCAGACCAAAAGACTGTATCTTTTGAATGAATTCCGTCTAATTCCCTGAAAGAATTTGAACCCAAAACCGCTTTATTCATATAGCGGTGTTTTCGACAAGATCAAGTCACAGTGGAACAATGCTTATACCGTCGTTGTCGCCGTTCATTGAACAAGCCGCGCAAGCGACCGAGCCGAAATGAACGCTTGCGCAGGGTTTTAGGGGCTGCGCCCCTAGGAGAAGGGGTAGCAAAAGACCGCGCGAGCGGGCTGGAGCGAGGGGAAGGCTTTCCCCTCCCAAGACAAACGTGGCTTGCTTATTTCAACAAAGCCTGTGCTCGAGAAATTATTCGTGCCACTACTTCGCCATTCATCTCTTCAAAATTCGCGTCGATGACTTCCAAGCGTTCGTAAAGTTTTTTGAGCAGATCTTCCACGAGCGAAAGTTTTTCCGTTGAATTCAAGGTGTAATAAATTTGCGTTCCTTCTTTGCGCGAATCGATTATTTTCGCCGCTTTCAGAACTTTCAGATGGTGGGAAATGGCGGGACGCGAAAGGCGCGTTTTGTCGGAAATTTCGGCAACGTTTTTTCCGCGCGGGCCGGCGTAAAAAAGTTTGAGCAAAATAAAAAGCCGCTCGGAATCAGCCATCGCCTGAAAAACAGGAATGCATTCATTCGCCTTTTTGAAAATTTCAATAATCGCGTCTTCTTGATTCATAAAAATTCCCTTCCATCAAAAATAATTTTTCTTCTCGGTTCGTTGCGAGAAGAACTTTTAAAAACCAACATACATAGACGCGCGAATCAACAAACCCCGACGCGAAGCGTCGGCGTTTGTTGTTCTCATAAGGTGTTGCAGTCGGGTTTATACCCTTTATTGCGACGCAGAGCGTCGGGGTATGAAACCCTCCGCGCGAATCAAAATCCCCCTCCCCCACAACGTAAAGCGTATATGTGGGGGGGGGCAAAACTTTCGTACAAATAAATTTCAAAAATCCTAGAACGAATAACTCGCCGTCAGTTGAATGAAACTGTTGTCAAGCCAGCCAGCAAATTCGCTGTCCTCGTCATCGCCGAAATTGTGGATGAACAAGCCCGAAAGTTTTGCCTTCCAGCCGTCGCGGATTTTGTACGAAACTTCTGGCATCAAAACCAAATCGCGCCGCTCGAATCCGTAAATGGCTTTCACCACGGCTTCGACTTTTTCATAATAGAATGTGTCCTTGAGCTGCACGACAATTTTGTTGTTGCTGTAGCAGCCGGTCGGATCGTAGTCCGTGTCATATTTTTTGTAAGCACCTTCCGTAATCTTGTCGTTTTTCAAAACAAAATTTCCAGTTCCCTGGACATTCAAATTCAAATTGTGAAGCGGAATGCCCACATCGAATCCTGCCAAATACGAAATGCTGTTATTGTGCACCCACGGATCATCGCCCGCCGTATCCTTGGTGAGATTGTAGGCGAGTTCCGCGCGCAACGTGAACGGACCTGCCGCCGTCTGCGCGTCCAATCCGAACACTTGAAGTTTGTCGTATTCCAAAGTCGGAATTCCCAATTTAGTAATAGGATTAACAGCAGACATATTCGCGCTCACTTGCTTGTAATGTCCGTTATAATACGAAACGCCCAAATCCACAATACCTATCGAAAAATTTCCGTAGAAGCCGAATTGTCCGTATTCAAGGCGATTTGTGTTCGGATACATAAAATTCCCAAAATTGTAGCTAGCGTTTTCTGACATCAAAGTTTTTGTTACTTGACTTTTCAAACTATTCACTTTGTTTGGAACCCAGCGTCCGTCCTCGGTATAAATTTCGCCGCGCATTACAGGCGTCCAAATTCCTTCCATGCGGAACACGGACGGCGCGTTGTATTGCACTCGGAACATATATTCGCCCGCGCGTCTGTCCAAATAATCGGGAATCAAAAAATCCGTGTAGTCGTTCGCGTTGAAATTGTCAAGCACATGAAGCTTGTCGCCTTTGCCCCAAACCACTTTCATTTTTCCCGCGCTCAAAACGAAGTCGCCCAAAAACAAGTCCGCGCGGAATTCATCGAGAATGTCGATTTGATTGTGAAGCAGCGTGCGCTCCGAAAGATTTATCCGCGCCGTGAAATTCGTGGAAGAGCCTTCGTAGTCCAAACCGATTTCCAATTCGGGAATGGCGCACGCTTCGGTTTTCTCCGCGCTTTCGCCGTCAAAATAAATTCTTCCGCCCAAACTCGCGTCGCCCGAAATTTTGAATTTGTTCCAAAATCCGCCCGCGCTTTCCTCGCCGGAATTCGAAACGGAATCGGAATTGCCGCCCCAGTCGTCATCCCAATCTCGCGCGAAAATTTGCGCCATGGAAAAAAGCGCGACCAAAGAAATAAAGAAAATTTTTTTCGCAGTTTTCATTTTTTTCTCCACAACCAATTCAAGTTTGTGAGCAAGTCGCGCGTTTTTTAGAACAAAATTTCGCGCTCATACTTGCCCACGATTTTTATGAATTTTTATTTTGCCACTTTTCCGTTCTGCAAAAATCCTTTTGAAAAATATGCGGGATTTATCGGCTCGTCAAACTTGAGGCGTTCTTCGCTCATCACGAGGCGAGTTTTGTGTCCCGTTTCCAAATTCGTCATTTCGTTTTCGAGCGGCGTGGGATAACCTTTGATGACTTTGAGATTTTTCACTTCGAGCGTCTTGCAAACTTTTCCGTTTTTTTTGCTGTACATTTCGACGTAAACTGGAACCCAAGTGTCTTTGTCCACCCAAGAAATTCTGTAAGCATATTGGCTGCTTTTCGCGTCTTTCGGAGTGGACTTGACTTTGGCGCAATTTTTGAATTGACCTTTCGCCTCGGTTTCGGCAAGAAGCTCGTGCATGTCTTCGTCAACGTCGCGAGTGGACATATCGTCGTAAGTGGCGTCGCTTCCCATGAAGGAACTGCTTCCTTGGCTTGCGGCGACTGGGCGAACCGTGCCAACGTCCGGCAAGAAAATGAATTTTGTGTCGGCTTTTCCGCCGCCATTTTCCTGCTGGCTGAATCGAGTGCCTTTGACGCTCGCGGGACTGTTGAACTGCATCACCATCGTGGAAAGGCCGTTTTCATTTTTGCCCCATTCGTCGATGACGCGGGTTTCGCTCGCGCCGCTTTTTTCGATCAAAATCATCTGCACTTGCGCCCGAGTGAATTTCGGCTTTTCAACGTTGTCCGCGTTTTGCATTACAGTGCGTCCGTCCAAAGCGAACGCCGCACAACCGATTGCCAATGCACCGAGTACGGCCGCAATTTTCTTTGTAATTTTCATAGTTTTCTCCTTAAAAAAAGTTATAAACAAAATTTCAATTTTTTTACGTGCGCGAAATTAAAATTCCGCGCGATTTTTTTCACGCTTTCGCGCAAAATTTTTTCTTTTAGATTTCCCAATATTTCAATTTTTAGATTCTTCACGCTCCTCCTTTGACTGCATAAATTTCGGATCGAATGCGTTCAAGATTCCCGGAATCACCGTCATCGCCAAAAACGAACTTGAGAACATCACGATGGCGACAAGAATTCCTATGCATCGCAAAATCGAAAACTTTGAAAGAACCAAAACCAAAAATCCAAGTCCCACCGCAAGCGCATTTGTCACAATGCCGTGTCCTGCCACCGCAAAAGTTTTGAGCGTTACGTTTTCCACGTTGCGATCCGCGCCGCGCAAAACTTTGTAGCTTTCCATAAAGTGAATCGTGTAGTCGATGCCCACTCCGATCGCCACTGAAGCGATTATGCTCGTGACCAAATCCAAATGGATTCCCGCAAAGCCCATCGTCATAAAGTTCAATATGATTGTGAACGCAAGCGGAATCGCGCCGATTATTCCTGCCACTGGCGACTTGAACGAAATCGCGATAATCACAAAAACCATCGCTATCGAAAAAATGATGCTCGTGAATTGGCTCGAAATCACCATTTCGCTCATAGCAAGTTCCATTTCGCCGTTTCCAGTCGCTTTGATTGAATAGCCTTCGGGAAAATGCGTCGCCGCGAATTCTTCGGCATCGAGAATTATTCTTTTCGTTTCCTCGGTGCTGTGATTGCGCAATTGCACTTGCATGCGAATCGATTTCGGCGCAAGCTGATCATCGCTGAACCTGTCGAGCGAGCCGGAATACAAAAGCAAATATTGGCTCACAAGATTCGCCAAGCCCTGATTGTCCTTGGCGGGATATTTTTCCAAGTCGTAAGGCGTTTCATAATACGCAAGTCCGTTGTAATTCAAAGACTTTTGCAATTCGGCGGTCATTCCTTGCACTGTGGCATTTTTTCCGCCGGCGGCCGTATATGCGTCCGCAAAAAGTTTGAGTGCGTCCTGCACTGTGATTTGGCTTTGCAATACTTTCGCATATTCGATGTTCGGATCAACCCACACTTTTTCGGGCGCGGCATCTTCGGCAGTTTCATCGGAATCACCCCAATCATCTTCGCCCCATTCATCGCCAGCATCCGCCCATTCTTCGGAAGAATCGCCCCAGTCATCCGCGCCCCAATCGTCTTGCGCAAAATCTCCGCCGAAATCCGCCGTTTCAAATTCCGCCGCGTCCAACATCGGAACGTGCATCACTTGATTCATTCGTTTGATGAACGTCGTGAACGAAACGGCTTTTCCAATTCCCGAATATTTTTCGTCGAGATAAAATTGCAAGTCGTCAACAGCCTTGAGAATTTCAGGCTTCGTCATGTCGCCGTTTTCCTGTCCCGAAATCACAAAGTAAAGCGAATTCGTTCCAGCGAAATTTTCATCGACATATTTTATGTCTTTGCGGAATTTGCTATTGGCAGGAAAATAATTTACGAGCGAAGTGTCAATCACCAATTTGCTCAAGCCCCACGCCGAGCACGCGACAACCACAATCGCAAAAATCACAAGGCGCGCTTTCGTTCCTGTGAAAAAATGATAAATGCTGTAAAGCGTTTTTCCGTTCGCCTCTGCGGAAGACGCGCCGCCGCGCCGTTCGAGTTCGCGATCGAGCTTCTTCTTCAATTTCGCAGAAATTTTTCCGCCGCGCTTTTTTCCCACTTGCGCAAGCGGCGTAATGTAAAGCATCGCCGGAACAAACGTTATCGAAAGAATCAGCGAAAACGCGATTCCCAAAGCCGTGAAAACCGCGAAACTTTTCAAAGGAACAATCGGACTTGTCACAAGCGAAACGAAGCCTGCAATCGTTGTAATCGCTGCGAGCAAAACCGCCACCCAAACATCTTTCAAGCCATCGCAAATCGCGTCAAGATGTTTTTCCTTCGTCATCTCGCCTTCGACTTTTTCGAGGAACGCATAATAATGCGTCATAACGTGAATTCCGTACGCGCTTCCGCAAGCAATCAACGCGACAGGAATGACGCTCGCCACAATCGTGAATGTCATTCCGAAAAGTGCCATAAGTCCGCAAGTCCAAACCGTGGACATCAAAACCGTGGCAAGCGGCAAAAGCGTTCCCGAAATTGTGTGGAACGAAAGATAAAGTGAAACCAAAACCACAAGCGCGACGAGCGGAATCAATCGGAACAAATCGCTTATCATAAATTCCGTGGCGTTGTCGCTCAAAACCGGGTCGCCAAAAAATCGCGCCTCAAGATTGTGCCCTTTGATTTCTTCGTAAGTAATTTCGCGGATTTTATTCAAAAGCGCGATTTGCTCTTTCGAATTCAGCGAAGGATTCAAAGTGGTGGCAATCTGCGCCGCCGTAAAAGTGTCGTCAACAATGACGCGATTGTACATATCTTGCCAATCGACGATTTTTTCTTTTATCGATTTCATATCGTCGGAAGTGCCGGCATAATCGTCGCCCAAAATTTTTCCTGCGGCAAGTCCTCCGTCAAGCGAATACACAAAATCAATATTCGTAATCGAATCCAGCGATTCAATTCCCTCAAAATTTTCCACGCGCTCAGAAATTTTCTGAATAACGTCGATGTATTCCGGCGTTAAAATCGTGGACTTGTCGTTCGCCTCGAGCGAAACTCCAATCGGCACCATGCTTCCGAATTGCTCTTCGGTCTGAATGAGATTTTTGTAAGAATCGCTGTGATACGGCATGTAGACGCGCACATTGTTTTCGATGAAAATCGAAGTGAGCGGCACAGCCATCGCAATCGTAATCGCGACGCAAACAAAAATAATCAGTTTTGGATGTTTGAGAAAATTCCTCATAAAACAAAACCTCGCAAACGTTTATTAGTTTATCCGTTCAAACATTTGAACATATAAACATTCTATTATTTTTCAATTTTTTGTCAATGGGTTTTTAAAAAAATTTGAATTTTTTTTCGGAAGAAAATTAGTCCGCACGGCACAAAAAAGACCCGCCTCCATTTTGGAAGCGGGTTAGTTTTAATTCGCAAGCGCGGGCTTTGCAAAGCAAAACCCGTTATGAAAGCCTAGAGGCTCGCGTGGCAAGTGCGCGCGATTACGTCGTCCTGCTGCTCCTTCGTCAAGTTGATGAAGCGAACCGCATAGCCTGAAACGCGCACAGTGAAGTTGGCATATTCGGGCTTTTCAGGATGCGCCTGGCAATCCTTGAGCTTTTCAACGCCGAACACGTTCACGTTCAAGTGGTGCGCGCCTTTTTCGAAGTAGCCGTCCATCACGCTGACCAAGTTCGTAACACGCTCGTCTTCGTCGTGGCCAAGCGCGCTCGGGTTGATTGTCTGCGTGTTGGAAATGCCGTCAAGCGCGTATTCGTAAGGCACTTTCGCAACCGAGTTGAGCGATTTGACCAAGCCTTTGGTTTCCGCGCCGTAAGAAGGATTCGCGCCCGGGCTGAACGGCTCGTGAGCCTTTCGTCCGTCGGGCAAAGCACCTGTCGCCTTTCCGTAAACAACGTTCGATGTAATAGTAAGAATCGAAGTTGAATGCTCGGCATTGCGATACGTCGGATGCTTTTTGATTTTCGCCATGAAATCCTTCAAAAGCCATTTCGCGATTTCGTCCGCGCGATCGTCGTCCTGGCCGTAGCGAGGGAAGTCGCCTTGGATTTCAAAATCCTTTGCCAAGCCTTGTTCGTCGCGAATGACTTTGACTTTCGCATATTTGATTGCGGAAAGCGAATCGACAACGTGGCTGAATCCCGCAATTCCGGTTGCGAACGAACGGCGAACGTCGGTATCGATGAGTGCCATTTCCGCCGCTTCGTAATAATACTTGTCGTGCATATAATGAATCGCGTTGAGGCAGTTGACATAAAGTCCTGCAAGCCAATCAAGCACGATGTCGTACTTTTTCATCACTTCGTCATAATCCAAATATTCCGAAGTAATCATCGGCAATTCAGGACCGACTTGCGCATAAGGCGTAAGTCCTGCGCCTTCGTCCTTGCCGCCGTTGATGGCGTACAAGAGAGCCTTCGCCAAATTCGCGCGCGCTCCGAAGAACTGCATTTCCTTTCCGGTTTCCGTCGCGGAAACGCAGCAGCAGATTGAATAGTCGTCGCCCCAAATCGGTCGCATGACATCATCGTTTTCATACTGAATCGAAGAAGTGTCAATCGAAATTTTCGCGGCATATCGGCGGAAATTTTCAGGCAAACGCTTTGAATAACAAACCGTGATGTTCGGCTCGGGGCTTGGTCCCATGTTTTCCAAAGTGTGCAAAAAGCGGAAGTCGTTTTTGGTAACCAAACTGCGTCCGTCCACGCCAAGGCCTGCCACTTCGAGCGTCGCCCAAATCGGGTCGCCTGAGAAAAGCTGATTGTAAGATTCGATTCGCGCGAAGCGCACCATGCGGAATTTCATTACCATGTGGTCAACCAATTCCTGCGCCGCTTCTTCGGTCAAAGTACCGTTTTTGATGTCGCGCTCGATGTAAATGTCGAGGAAAGTCGAAATGCGTCCGACTGACATTGCCGCGCCGTTTTGAGTTTTGATTGCCGCCAAATAGCCGAAATAAAGCCACTGAAACGCTTCGCGGGCATTGCGCGCCGGCTTTGAAATGTCGTAGCCGTAAATCGCGGCCATCGCCTTGATTCCTTTGAGAGCCTTAATTTGCTCGGCGATTTCTTCGCGCTGACGGATGACTTCTTCCGACATCGTGCCATTTCCGCAATTCGCCAAATCTTTCTGCTTTGATTCCATGATGAAATCAATTCCGTAGAGCGCGACACGGCGATAGTCGCCGACGATTCGTCCGCGTCCGTAAGTATCCGGCAATCCGGTGAGAATGTGCGCGCTGCGCGCCTTGCGGATTTCGGGAGTGTAGACATCGAAAACCGCGTCATTGTGAGTTTTGTGATATTCGGTGAAAATCTTGTGCAATTCTTCGTTGGGCTTGTAGCCGTACATCGCGCAAGATTGCTCCGCCATTTTGATTCCGCCGAAAGGCATGAAAGCGCGTTTGAGAGGCTTGTCTGTTTGAAGTCCGACGACTTTTTCCAAATCTTTGCCTTCAGGACAAATATAGCCCGCCGGATGCGAAGTGAGTCCCGTGACGACATCCGTGTCCAAATCCAAAACGCCCGAGCGTTTCACCGTAACCGTTGTGACTTCGCCGGTTTTCTTGTTCTTTTTGGTTTCGGTGACTTCTACAACTTTGTTGTGCTCGGCCTTTTGCAATTTCTGCAATTCGTCGAACAATTTCTGAGTTGCTCCAGTCGGACCTGCCAAAAATGATGCATCACCCTCGTAGGGCGTGTAGTTCATTTGAATGAATTCGCGGACATTGATTTCGTCCTGCCAAAGACGACCAGCCTTAAAGCCAGCCCATTCTTCTCTTAAAGCCATAAAGACCTCCATTATATTTTAGGTTGCGAACAACCGACGCTCCCAAAAAACTTTGGAAGCACGATAATTTCCCTTACTTAAAGTATAACTCTATTTTGGTTTTGAATCAACATAATTTTTGAAAAAAGTTGTACAAAATTAAATTGTATTCAAATAAATCTAGAGCAACTCCTTCACAAGCGCGTCCATTTTTTCCTCGTCGCAGGCTTTCATCGCGCCTCTTATAGAAACGACATTTTCGCAAAATTCAAGATTCCTGCAATTTCCAAATTGCGCGCACATCGATTTTGCGGCAAGCGGCGCCCAAGAGCCGTTTTCGATAAAACCGATTTTTCGGTTTTGGAAATTCCGTTCCGTCAAAGCCTCGATAAAATTTTTCATCGCAGGAAAAACGCCGCAATTGTAAGTGGGCGCGGCCAAAACCAATTTTCCGTAGCGGAATGCGTCCTCGACAATTTCAAAAACATCGTCTCGCGCCACGTCGAAAACCGAGACTTTCGGGCAGCCGGCTTCGCGCAGCTTTTCGGCGAATTTTTCGGCGGCGGATTTCGTGTGGCCATAAATCGAAGTATACGCCACGACCACGCCTTCACTTTCGGCTTCGTATTTCGACCAAGTGTCATAAAGTGAAATGTATTCGCAGAGATTTTCGCGCAGAACAGGCCCGTGAAGCGGACAGATTTGATTTATTTCGAGCGCGGAAGCTTTTTTCAAAACCGCCTGAACGTTCGCGCCGAATTTTCCGACAATTCCAAAATAATAACGACGAGCCTCGCACGCCCAATCATCGAGCGGATTTTTTTCGTCAATCGCGCCAAATTTTCCAAAAGCATCGGCGGAAAAAAGAATTTTTTCGTTCGGCTCATAGCTGAACATCACTTCCGGCCAATGCACGTTCGGCGCGGCGATGAAATTCAATTTGTATTTTCCCAAATCAAGCGAATCGCCTTCTTTCACAACAATTCGGCGGTCGGCAAAATCCGTTTCGAAAAAATTTTTCATCATCGAAAATGCCATTTGCGAAGAAACGATTTTCGCGTTCGGATATTTTTTGGCGAAATTCAAAATGTTCGCGCTGTGATCGCTTTCCATGTGATGGACGACGAGAAAATCCACGTTCGCGCCGCCAGCCGCCGCCTCGATTTTTCCAAGCCACTCATCGCCGAAATTTTCGTCTACAGTGTCAAGCACGGCAATTTTTTCACCGCGAATCATATAGGAATTGTAGGACATTCCATCGGGCACAGGAAACTGCCCTTCGAACAAATCGATTTTTTTGTCATTCACTCCGCAATAAAAAATGTCATCGGAAATTTTCATAACGCCTCCAAGCGCGATTTCAAAACCACTCTTATTATATTATAAAACAAAGCGGATTTTTGGGCAAGCAAAAAAAACTTGTGAATTGCCGCTCTCAATCTTTATGTCAACAATTCCTTTATTTCTTCCAAAACTTCGAGCGCGTTCATTCCGGTTTGAAGCGTGGACTTGAGCGGCGCGTGGCCGTCCAAAAAATCCACGGCGTTTTGCACCATGTTCGAAAAGTAGCCGGTCTGCACGCGGCCGCGTTTTTTGGGCAGAACAATTTGCGCGTCCTCTTCAAGCGAAAAAAATCCCGAATACAATTTTGATTCCGCACGATGAAAAAATTTGGCGAAGCCGTTGCCGATGAAAATTCTTCCTTCCGTTCCGATTACGTCAACTTCAAATCCGAAAAATCGGCTACGTCCGCTCATTTCCAAATTCACGCTCGGGCAAAATTTCGTGGAATAATGCGCGCACAAATTGCGCACGATTTTTTTGTTTTTTTTGTCGAAAACGATTCCGCTTAAAATTGGATTTTTCAAAATCGTGCGTCTGCTTTTTCCGCCTGCGTTTTTTTGAATCGCTTCGAGCAAAAAAAGCACGATGTCTGCCAAATGCGTTCCGTCGTGAATCAAACTGTAGCCGCCCGTACTTTCCGCGCCTGGGTCGTAAAGCCGCATTCCTGAAAAAAGTCTCGCGGATATGCTTTGCACGTCGCCGATTTTTTTTGTATATTCCGCGGCGGAATTCCAGTCCAGCGCGAAACGCCGCTCGTGGTTCACCAAAATTGGTACGGAAAATTTTTTCGCGGCGCGTCGAATTTTTTCCGCTTCGTGCAAATTGAGCGCGACGGGCTTTTCCAAAATCAAAAGTCGTGGCTTGTGCGAAATCGCTTCGAGCGCGACTGACAAATGCGCGTCCTCGTTCACTGCCACCACAATGATGTCTGGCTCGCAATCATGCGCGTTTTTTGCGCGGCGATTTTCATCACGAGATTCCGAATTTTTTTCGCAAGATTCCGCGAACGCTTCGTACATTTTTTCGATGCTTTCGAATGTTTGCGCGGAAGGATTTGCTTTTTTCCATTCGGAAAGATTTTCGGGATTTTTGTCCACGCCCGCAATTATTTTCACGCGCGGATTTTCATTCAATGCCATCGTGTGGCTTGCGGGCTGCTCGCGCTTTTTGTCGAAGCCAAGCGAAAAGCCGATGCGCCCAGTTCCCACAACTGCCGCCGTGTAGATTTTTTTTGGAACAATTTTTTCGTTCATTATAAATGCTGCTCCAAATATTCGACGAACTCTTTTTCGGAAAGCGGCTTGGAATAGAAAAATCCCTGGACATAATTGCAATTTATCGAGCGCAGAAAATTCACTTGCTGTTCGGTTTCCACGCCTTCGCAAATTGTTTCCTTGCCGAGTTGCCGTGCCATCTCCACGATTTGCCGCACCACTTTCAATTCATCGTCAGAAGAAGACGAAGCGTCCTGAACGCCCAGCATGAACTTGCGATCAAGTTTGAGAATATCGGCAGGAACTTTCGAGATCAAACTTAATGAAGATTCGCCCGTACCAAAATCATCGATGGCGACGCGGAAGCCCATTTCGTGCAGCTGCTCCGCCACCTCTCGCGCACGGTCGTCCGCCACACCAAGCGAACGTTCTAGAATTTCCACTTCAATCATTTGTGACGGAATATTATATTCGCGGAAAAGATTTGAGAATTTAGAAACAAACCTTTCGTCGTTCAAATGGAATCGCGACATGTTCACGGAAATCGGAACGAGTTCCTTTTTTCTTTCCGTAATCTGTGTTTCCATAAATTCGAAAACTTTTTGGTAGACATAAAAATCCAAGCGATTTATGTAGCCGTTGCGTTCGAAAAGCGGAATGAAATTGTCAGGCGTTACATTTCCGAGTTCGGCGGACTTCCAGCGCACCAAAGCCTCCGCGCCGATAATTTTTCCGTCGCTCAAATTTATCTTCGGTTGATACACGACATAAAATTCATTGTGCGCAAACGCTATGGGAATGTAGCGTTCCAGCCGCTTTTCGTAAAGAATGCGCGTTTCCATGCTGCTGTCGTAAACCGAATAATTTTTCAGCAAATTGTCCTGCACCATGTGCTTTGCGTAACTTGTCTTGCCGATGAGATTTTGAATTGTGTCGTGCTCGTAATCCTTTCCGGCGAAAACGATTCCAGCCTTCGTGGGAACAAGCTCGCCCACGCGCCCCGCAAGAAAATTGCCATTGTACAAAAGCGAATCAAATTCTCGAATCGCACTCTCGCTGTCGGAAATCGGATACATCAAATAAAAATGGTCGATGTGGCCGCGAGCGACGATGCCTTTTTTTTCGCGAGCGATTTCGCTGAGCCTGCGCGAAAGTCTGATGAGCTGCTCGTTCGCCGCTGGAATTCCTTCGGTCTGTTGCACAATTCTGAATCCGCGAATGTCAAGTCCCAAAATAAGATAGTTGCTTTCGGGATTTTTATTCAAAAGTTTTTCGGCTTGCTCCTCGAAAAAAGCCTCCGTCCAAAGCCCCGTAAGTTCATCGATGTCCTGCACTTGCTGAAGCGTGAGGCGGTGTGAAAAATGCTTTCGCAAAATCGAAAGGAAAATCAGCACGGACGCAACAAGCACCGCTACAATAAGAACGCCGCAAATCACAGTTACGCGCACCTTAAAATCGCGCGCTTCAAGGTCGATTTTGGAAAAAGGCGCGGAAAGTGCGATTATCCAATCCGTTCCGTCGATTTTCGCCCATTCCACAAATTCGTCAGGAAAAACTCGCGAACGCAAAATCGAGCTTCCTCGCGCGTTATCTTCCATTTTGGAAAGCAGATTCCGCAAAATTTCAAAATCGCCCTGCCCAAGAGAATCCTCACCGATATTTAAAATTGATTCAGTTTTCAAAGGAACGATAAATTCGCCCGAAGAAGCGATGACGAAGCCTGAAAACACGTCGCCAATGGACATTCCCGAAACTGGAGATTCAAGGCTCGAAAATCTCATCGAATAAAAAACAACGCCCACGCATTCGCCGTCCGCAAAAACGCCTTTCGCAATGACGAATTCGCCCACGCCGCCAAAATCCGCGTCATACAATTCAACCACGAATTCACCATCGCTTTCAATCGCCTTTGCAAAAAATTTTTCCTGCGAAACGTCCAGTTCGCGCCCGTCCACATAGCGAGCGTTGCCATCAATCGAAGCGAACGCCGCCACTGCCAAAGCGCGGCGTTTTTCAGGAACTGAGCGCGCCAAGGCTTCCATAGCAAAGCGCGAATCCTCATCCTTCAATTCCGCCATTTCAGAAAATTTTCGCAAATCGTCAAAATATTCCGAAAAAAATCCGTCCAAATATTCAACGTGGCGTTCAACCAAATCGTGCCCAACTTCGCTATACAAATTTCGAATGAAATTAAGTGCGCCGGAATATGCCAAAAAGCCCATCGCGCAGATGAGCGCGACAACAAGTGCCGCAAGGGAAAAGCAGATCGTTGCAGTCCATTCCTTATACCTGCGAAAAAGCCGCGAACTTTTGAAAGCACCTTGCCACATTTTCATATAATTTCATTGTAGCACCATTTCTTCGAAAAATCAAGGTAAAATTTAGCACGAGAAACGCAGGCAATGCAACGCGCGATTTTTATTCATCCAAAAAAAATTAAAATTTCATTTTACAAAATTCAAAAGGTGTTGTATAATTTAATCATTACAAAAACATTTCAAAATATTTTTCCTAAAGAAGGCATATTATGGCAGAAAAAAAATCTTCCCCAAAGGTTGCGGCCACCCCCACTCCGCACATCCACGCGAAATTCGGGCAAATCGCGCCCACAGTGATTTTGCCTGGCGACGGCGAACGCGCGGAATGGGCGGCGCAAAAATTCCTCAAGGACGCGAAAATCGTGAGCGATGTCCGCAAAGTGAAAGTGTTCACCGGCACATTCAATTCCAAGCCAGTCACAATCATGGCAAGCGGAATGGGAATGCCGTCCGCAGGAATCTACATCCACGAGCTTTTCAATTTTTACGGCGTTGAGAAAATCATCCGCACGGGAACTTGCGGCGCGTTGCAAAAGAAAATCGCTCCGGGCGAAATGGTTTTCGCGATGAGCGCGTCCACCGATTCAAACTACGCGCACCAATTCGAGCTAAGCGGAACTTTTTCTCCTTCGGCGGACTTCGAGCTTTTGAAAAACGCGGCTGACTTCGCGCTTTCGAAAAAATACAAGGCGCACATCGGAACGATTTTTTCAAGCGACTTTTTCAGCGCGTACAATGCAAAAGGCGAGCGCGAATGGAAAGCCTGGGCGAAAATGGGAACGCTCGGGCAGGACATGGAAACTTACGCGCTTTATTGCGCCGCCGCGCTCGCGCAAAAAAAAGCCCTCTCGATTTTGACGGCAACGATAAATCTGTGCACGAAAAAATCCGTCAAAGACACGGACGCAGTTTTATCCCCGATGATGTTCACAGCCTTGCAACTTGCGTAAAATAAGAAAGCGGCGCATTTTTTCGCGCCGCTTTTTTTACAACGAAATTAATTTTTTAGAATTCCTTCGAACGCTTGCTCTTGAAAAAGCTGCTTCGTCCGTTGCGCTCCGTGGGCGTGTGCGGATTCGGGCGGCTGCTTCTCCTGCCGAAATCTCGGTCGCGGTCAAATCCCCTGCTACGTCCGAAATCTCTTTCGCGCCCGAAGCCTCTTCGTCCGCCTCGCCTGCGCTCGCCAAAGTCGTCGTCGAAATCCCTGTCGCGTCCGCCGAAGCCGCCTCGCCTGCCACCGCGTCCGCCTCCTGCAGGCTTCGCGTCAACATGGATGTGCGGGATCGAAGAATCTTTTCCAGCCATTTCAAGCATTCTGTCCGCGTCGGAAATCGGAAGGCTCACCAAACTGAAATTCGTTGAAACATCGATTCGGTCAACCAATTTTTCTGGAATATTGAGAATGCCGCTAAAGTAGTCCGCAATTTCGCGCGCGTTGTAGCCGTCTCGCCGTCCCAACTGGATGTAAAGCCGTTTTTGGTTCGGGTCGGAATCATCGAATTCGCGTCCGCCAAAAGATCCGCCTCTTTCGTGCCGCGCGGAATCTTTCGATTTCGGCATGGCGGACTTGCTGATGTCTTCGTAGCGTTTTTTGCTCAATTTCTTTCCATACATTACGGAAAGCACCGCCGCCAAAACTTTTTCCGGCTCGTCGTTTTCGCAAAGCTCGCGCGCCATTTCCACGAACATCGAGTCGGGGCGAATGAGGTTGGATTTTTTTTCGAGCGAATCCGCGTTTTCAGAAATTCCGCTTTCGCCTTCGGAAACGATTTCCGCCTGCGCATTTTCCGAATTCTGATTTTCAGGCAAATCTTCCGAAACGATTTGCGCGCCTTCGTTCAATTCAGAATCCCGCGCTTCCGCCAAATCCGAATCGTTCAAATTTTCTGCGACTTCATCTTCTTCGATTTCTTTTTTCAAGCCGAGGGATTTTTTCAGCTCGTCGAACAAAGCCGCCTGCTTCACTTTGATGACGTTCTTCACGGAAGGAATTTCGCCTTCGTTCAAATCGCCCTTGCTAGCGCGCGCGACCCGCGCCTTGAGGAAATTCAATTTTCTTGTCTCGTTCGGACAAACGAACGTAACGGCAAAGCCCGAAGAGCCAGCGCGTCCAGTGCGGCCGATTCGGTGGACATAAGTAGTCGCATCGAACGGAAGCGAATAGTTCACGACATGGCTCAAGCCCGAAATGTCAATTCCTCGGGCGGCGACATCCGTGGCGACGAGCACGCGGGTTTTCCTTGAACGGAATCTCGCGAGAATCTTTTCGCGCTGGCTTTGCGGAATGTCGCCGTGCAAAGCGGCCACGTCATAGCCTTTTTCGTCAAGCCTTTTGGAAACCGTGTCCGCGTCGTTTTTTGTTTGAGTGAAAACAAGTCCATAAAAATCCGGGCTTGAATCGATGAGGCGGACGAGCGCTTCAACTTTGTCGCCCTCGCGCACGACCCAATATTTTTGGTCGATCAAAAGCGGCTCTTCCACCACGCCTTCTTCTTCGACGATTTCATAGTCGCCCATGAATTTGGCGGCAATCTTCAAAATCGGCGCGGGCATTGTCGCGCTGAAAAGCAAGATTCGCGCGTCGGGATTGGCCTGTTCGAAAATATGCTCGATGTCGTCGATGAAGCCCATGTCAAGCATTTCGTCGCCTTCGTCGAGAATGAAATATTTAATTTTGCTGATGTCGAGAGTTCCGCGCTCCAAGTGATCCTGAATGCGTCCCGGCGTTCCGACTACGATTTCAGAACCGCGCTTGAGTTCGCGGATTTGCGTGTTGTAGCTTCCGCCGCCATAAAGAACGCACGTCCTCGGATAGCCGCCCTCTGTGAACGACTGCAATTCCGTGCAAGTCTGCATTGCAAGTTCGCGGGTCGGCTCGAGAACCAAAGCCTGCGTGATGTCGCGGCTTTCGCGCAATTCCTGCACAATCGGCAAACCGAACGCGGCGGTTTTTCCCGTGCCTGTTCGGGCGCGCGCGATGACGTTCGCATCGCCATTCAAAAGTCGCGGAATTGCCAACGCCTGAATTGGCGAAGGTGTTTCGAAGCCCTTGCGGGCGATGGCGGCCAAGGTCTTTTCGTCAAGACCGAGGTCTTCAAAAGTAATAGAGTCTTCCATTATTTTTCCCCAAAGCGCGTTTGCCGCACTTCAAGAAAAAATTCTCAAACCCTATGCAGCGTTCGCGCTTTTATTTAATTCTTTTGCGCCCCTGCGCAACGCGCCGTTTTCGGCGCAAAAGTTTTGATATTGTAGCGAAAGTTTCGCAATATGTCAAGCAGTTTTTTGAAAAATTTGGAGTATTTTTGCAAATAGTGCGGTTAGTTACGTTTTCGAAGTTCGCTTCGCGGACTCCGAAAACTACCGAGTTTTTTTTCTCGCTACGCGAGCAAAAAAACTCGTGCTTAATTTCCGAACCGCACTTCCTGCCATCTTTCGCTGTACTTGTCGATGCCGTCGCCTAAATCGGCTTTGAGCGTGCAGTTGAGAGCTTGCTCGGGATCATACATCGGCTTTGTTGTAACGTATTCGAGCGCGGCCGGATTTACCACGCACGGATATCGGAACTGGTCGATGAAAAGCGCGTAGTTTTCGGGGCGATGAATGAAGTTGATGAATTCGTTCGCCAAATCATAATGCGGCGCGTCTTTCAAAATGCACATGCAGTCGAGACTCGCCATTCCGCCTTCTTTCGGAATGAAAAAATCGATCGTTTCTTCCCAGCGCGATTCGTCCACTTCGCCGTAGACGATTTCGGGATAGCCTTGGCAAAGCCAAAAGTCGCCTGAAGCAAAAGATTTTCCGAAACCTTCCGCGTCGAATTTTACGAGATTTGGCTTCCATTCTTCTTTGACCAAATTCATCGCGGCATCCAAATCCGAATCTTTCAGCGAATTCGCGTCGAATCCGAGAAACAAAAGCGCGTCGCCGAAAACTTCCCGCATGTCGTCCATCATTGTGGCGTGGCCGGCAAAACGTTTGTCCGCGAAAATGTCGTAGTCGCGCGAATAATCCGAAGCGGGAGCTTTCGTTTTGTTCACCATGATTCCCGTCGCGCTCAAAGCGTAGGGAACTGAATATTTCATTTCAGGATCGTGCGTCGCCATTTGCAAAACGCGCGGATTTATTTTTTCGCTGTTCGTCAATTTTGATTTATCGAGCGGACGCAGCATTCCTTGTTTTATCATTATCGAAACAAAATCGTTCGAGGGAATTACGATGTCGTAGCCTTTCGCGCCTGCGCGTAATTTGGAATACATTTCCTCGCAAGTGGCGTAGCTGTCAAGTTTGACCGTGCAGTTGAATTCTGCTTCGAATTTTTCAACCACTTTTTCCGGCGTGTAATAAGTCCAATTGTAAAGATAAAGTGTGTTCGCTTTGTTTTTGGAACATGACATGATTGTGAGAAATGCCGCCGCGCAAAATGTCGCGAGCGCAAGTTCGGCTTTTTTAATTGATTTCATTTTTTTCTCCTGTATCGATTTAACCTCGTTTAAATTTGGCGGTATCATACGATGCCGCTTTAGTTTCATAAAAATATCGGCTTTCGAGAATTTTGAAAACCGCGCGGATTTTGCAAGCGCAACCTGCCCTGCAAATTAATCCGTAAATCTTATTCTCTGCCACCTTTCGTTGAATTTGTCCAAGCCTTCGCCCAAGTCGATTTTGAGCGTGCAATTGTTCATCTGCTCGGCTTCGTACATCGGCTTTTCTTTCATAAATTGCGCGGCGCGCAAATTCACAAAGCACGGAAAATTGAACGCATCCAAAAATTTTGCGTACACTTCCGGGCGATGAATGTAGTTGATGAATTCGTTCGCCAAATCATAATGCGGAGCGTCTTTCAAAATGCACATGCTGTCGAGATAACTCGCGCCGCCTTCAGCAGGAATGAAAAAGTCGATCGTCTCTTCCCATTTTTCTTTCGGAACTTCGCCATAGACCACTTCCGCGTATCCGTGGCAAAGCCAAAAGTCGCCCGAGGCAAAAGATTTTCCGAAACTTTCCGCGTCGAATTTCACAAGATTCGGAAGCCAATTCTGCGTGATGAATTTTTCCGCCTCGTCCAATTCGGAATCGGAAAGCGAATTGACATCGTGCCCCAAATACGCGAGCGCGTCGCCCATCACTTCGCGCATGTCGTCCATCATCGTGGCGTGTCCCGCAAATTTCGCATCGGAAAAAATGTTCCAGCTGCGCTCGTAGCCCTGCGATACTTTCGTCTTGTTCACGCTCACTCCCGCCGCGCCAAAATAATACGGAACGGCATAGCGCATTTCGGGATCGTATTCCGCCTTTTCCAAAACCAAAGGATTTATGTTCGCGCGGTTCGTCAATTTCGCTTGATCCAATTCACGCAGCATTCCCTGCCGAATCATTATCGAAACATAATCCTGCGACGGAACTACGACATCGTAGCCTTTCGCGCCCGCGCGGAGTTTGGAATACATTTCTTCATTTGAAGCGTAGCTGTCAACTTTTACAGTGCAATTGAATTCTTTTTCAAAATCGCGCAAAACTTCGTCGGGCGTGTAATAAGTCCAATTGTAAAGATACAAAACCCGCTCGTCTTTTTTCGAGCAAGATGAAACGAGTGCGAACAATGCGAACGCGAAAAACGCCGCAAAAAATCGCGCGGCGTAAAAGTGCTTGCATTTTTCATCTTGCGAAATTTTCGCCGAACGCGCGCGAACAAAATTTTTGACGAAACTTTTTTTCATAAAAAATTCTCCCTAATTTTCATCATCTTGAAGCGGCGAAATTTTTCACGCTTTTTCGCAAGACAATCGTTATCATGCAAATCGCAAGCACGAGGACGAACGAAAGCGCGTTTATCACTGGACTCACGCCGAAGCGAATCATCGAATAAACGTAAAGCGGAAGCGTCGTGCTGCCAGGCCCGCTCACGAGAAACGTAATCACATAATCTTCAAGCGACATCGTGACGCTCATCATAAATCCGCTGATGATTCCCGGCATCAAGGCCGGAATCACGACTTTCGTCAAAGTTTGAATTTCGTTCGCGCCCAAATCGTGGCTTGCTTCAATAATCGAATAGTCGAATTCATCGATTCGCGCACTCACCATCAAATACACGAACGGCATGCAGAACGTCGTGTGCGAAATGAAAATCGTGAGCAAGCCGAGCGACATTTTTATTCCGCTGAAAAAAATCAAAAGCGAAACGCCCATTATCACTTCGGGCAAAACCATCGGCAAAAAGCTCGTGGTCTGAATGTACGAGCGTCCGCGAAATTTGTACCAAGTTATTCCGATTGCGGCGAGCGTTCCCAAAATTGTCGCGACGATCGAAGATGTTATCGCCACGAAAAAACTGTTCCAAAGCGAAGCCCACAAATCGCCCGAATTGAAAATCAGCTTTTCATACCAAACGAACGAAAAATTCGTAAAGGTCGAATCTTTGGATTCGTTGAACGAATAAAAAATTATCACGAAAAGCGGAATGAACAAAAACAAAAGGCAAAGCGCGAGCATCGTTTTGGAAAAACTGAAATGCGGCGAACGCTTTTTCCAACTGCGCTTGGCGTGCTTCGCAGGCTCGGAGGCGTGGATTTTTTTCGAAAAAATCTTGAAAGGATTTTTCATTTCGCGCCGCCTCCGTTCGCGTTATGCTGATTGTTTGACAAAGCCGAAGCCAAAAACGGCGTGTTCGTGTTCGCGGCGATTTCTTCTTTCGCGGAAACTTTTTTGAGGCTTTCTTCTTTTTTGTTCGAAGTGAGCATCCACAAAATCGCCGCCACGGAAATTATCGTTATCACGAGGCTGAACGCCGATGCGAGCGGCCAGTTGCGAACTTTTTGCACTTGATCGACGATGATGTTTCCGAGCATGTAGCTGTCTTTGCCGCCGACCATTTGCGGAACTGTGTATTGCCCAAAAATCGGAATGAACGTAAAAATCATCGCGCTCAAAATTCCGCTTCGAATTCCCGGAATCAAAACTTTGATCATCGACTGAGTTTTCGTCGCGCCCAAATCTCGCGCGGCTTCAAGCAAACTGAAATCAAATCTGTCCACGGCGGTGAAAATCGGCAGAATCGCGTAAGGCAAATACATATAGATGCTCACGACGACAATCGCGCCTTGCGTGAACATGAATTTGTGCGGAACGAAATTTTCGCCTTTTGCGATTCCGAGCGAATTCGCGAAATTCCAAAAAAATCTCAAAAGCGAATTGAGCAAGCCGTTGTCGCCCAAAATCGTAATCCAAGCGAAAATGCGAATCAGCGAATTCGTCAAAAACGGAATTATCACCAAAATCAAAAAAAGCGTCTGATGGCGACTTCGCGCGATGGCATAGCCGCATGGAAGCGCGAGCAAAATCGTGATGAAACTTGAAACGGCGGCGATCCAAAGCGTCCGCAGAAAAATTTTTCCGTAAGCCGCGTCAATCATTTGGCGGTAAGCCTTGAGCGTGAATTCGCTCACGACTCCGCCGTAAACGTCGCGCTTCATAAATGAATAGCACACGATGATTGCGATTGGCACGATGAAAAAAATCGTAAACCATCCGCCCATCGGCCATGCGTAGCGCGACCCGGGATTCGCCTTTTTGGGCTTTGAGAAATTCTTTTTTTCACAATTTTGATTTTCCAAAAAACGCCCCTTAAAACTAGGTAATAATCAATAATTGTTATCCGCATATTGATTGTTGAGATAAGTCCAACAAAAAGATTTCTTTCGCAGTGTCAGACCTTCTTCAACCAGCCCGTGAATATTACTTATTAACTATTCCCTATTACTTATTTATGTCCTCGACGATGTAGCCGTCGTCGGCCGCCCATGAAACATAAACCGTGTCTTTCCACGCGATTTCCGGCCCGTCGTCAAGATAGTTCACGTGCTGCTTGAACACTTTTATCACCGTGCCGTTTTCCAGCCTCACATAGAATTTCGACTGGAAGCCAGTGTAAATCGGCTCTTCGACAATTCCCTTGAAAACATTGATGTCGCGCCTGCCGTGAACGTCCGGTTCTTCGAGCGTGATTCTGATTTTTTCCGGCCGAATCGTGAACGCCACTTTTTGCCCGACATCGGTGTGCTCCCAGTCCGTGACCAAAATGTTCTTGTCCTCTTCTTTCGTGGCTTGAGTGTCGCCGGCAAGCTGCGCCTGCAATCCCAGCGCGGGCGTGTTGAGCGTCACCATAAAATCGTCTTCGCCTTTCGGAGTTTTGTGCGCCTCGCAATTTACGACGGTGCTTTCAAAAAGATTCGTCTCGCCGATGAATTGCGCCACGAATTGCGTCGCAGGGCTTTCGTAAATTTCGAACGGACTTCCCACTTGCAGAACATGCCCCGCGTTCATCACGGCGATGCGGTCGCTTACGGCTAAAGCCTCGCTTTGGTCGTGAGTAACATAGATGAAAGTGATTCCGATTTTGTCGTGAATCGTGTCGAGGTCAATCAAAAGATTTGCGCGGAGCTTCGCGTCAAGCGCGGAAAGCGGCTCGTCCAAAAGAAGCACTTTCGGCTCATTGATGAGAGCGCGCGCGATTGCAACGCGCTGGCGTTGTCCGCCCGAAAGCTGCGAAGGCTTTTTGTGCATATGCGATTCAAGCTGAACCAAAGCCAAATATTTTTTCACGCGCTCGTCGATTTCGTTTTTTGGAAGCTTTTGAAGCCGAAGCGGAAACGCGACATTTTCGTAGACGCTCAAATGCGGAAAAAGCGCGTAGTTTTGGAAAACCGTGTTCGACTGCCTTTTGTTCGGCGGAAACGGAATCACGTTTTCGTCATCAAAAAGAATCGTCCCCTCGTCGGGAAATTCGAATCCGGCTATAATACGGAGAAGCGTCGTCTTTCCGCATCCCGAAGGACCAAGCAGCGAAAAAAATTCGCCGGGCTTGATTGAAAAATCTATGTCGTCCAGCGCGACAAAATCGCCGAATCGCTTGGACACATGGTCAATTGTAACCTGACTGCCTTTCAAATTGCGAGCCTCGTCTATCTAAAATAATCCTTCGTTTAAAATTGCCGACTGATCAAGCGTCGTCAATTCTAATTGTTCGGTTTTACGCCGAAAAAACGCATAATAGATAGATTGATGTTATTCGCGGATTTTGTCAAGTGGATTTTGAAAAAAATCATTTTTTTTAAAATCCAAAAGTTTGCATTTTTTCGTTGCCAAAAATTAAGAAATTATTCTTTATTCTTCCCTCTTCATCGAAACACACAGCGTCAAAATTGCAAAGACTGTAATTCCCAAGATTCTGTACGTGAACCACGAATGAATGAAAGAATGATTTTGTGCGATGGCGTACCATGCGAACGGCATCAATGCGCACACAAGGAAAATCAAATCCTTTTTCTGAATTAACATTCCGCGCTTTGTGTTGCATATAAAAATTGCGAACGCGGCAAGAATCATTGGCACAAAAATTCCTGAGCGCAAATTCGAAAGCACAACTTGAAAATATGAAAATTCTTTTCCCTCAACTGAAGAACTTGTTCGGAATTTTATCGCGTCATTCGCCTGCTTCAAAAGATTTGTTCCCGTAACGATGCTTCCCAAAATCCATTTTCCTGCCCACATCAAAACATACCCTAAAGACCAAAAAATTGCGCATTTTACAAGAAGAACAAAATTGTCTCTAAAATTTTGTTCGTTGAGTGAAATCAAAAAAATTATAGGAACGCCGAAAGTCAAAAGCGGATAAGTCAGAAAATCAAAATAACTTGTGAGACAACCCGCAACGAAAAAATGATAAAGACAAAAAAGTTTGCTGCGATGAATGTCGTAATAAGATTTGTCAAAACTTGCAATCAAAATCAATTCGACCATCGTGATGACGAACATAGAATTGTATTGCAACGAAATCATTATAGTAGGCGGATTGAGGAAAATCCACATTCCAAGAAACGGAATGATTTGCGCAATGCGATTTTTTCGCGCGAGAATTAAGACGAAAACAATGACGAGCGAGATTTGCAAAAGCATCATTGCACGCCTTATTCCGCCGTAAGTCGCAAGGTACAAAAGCGGCTTTAGAAAAATTTCATATCCGTGCCAATAGCGGCCATAGGGAACAATGTTGAACTCATTGTTCCCGTCGCCCCAAATTGAAACTAATGTTTCGAATGGATTTTTGTCTTTTACAGAAGGACGCTCGTTCAACATTGCGGCGACAGGAACGCTGCGCTCGGATTTGTGCGCCGCTTCTATCAGCATGAGCGCGTCCGTAAAATCATCGAGATGCCCATCGCTTTTTTCCATGATTCTTTGATTGTTGCTGATTTGTTCCGAAATTCTAAAATAGGAAACGGAATCTGCGAGATTGTCTTGCATCATCTTGACGGGAATCGAATACACAAGGCACATCAAAGAAAATCCAATCGCAAGCAAAATGATGTAGAGAATTGGAAATGCAAGAAGCGGTTTCTTTGCAAAACTTGAAATTGATTTTCTTGCATTTGAAAAAAATTGAGTTTTCCCGAAGCGCACGGGAAGAAGCAAAAATCCAAAGAACACAAAAGTCATGCACAGGCGTATTCGAAAACGCGCAATTCGACTGTACCAAATCGGTCGATTGAGCGCGCGCCCTACAAGCCGTTCTCCCAAATCCAAAATCAGACTCTGCGCCTGCGGATGAAAAAGTAACAGCGAACCTAAAAGTCCCGTCGCACAAACCAAAAGCAAAATTTTTTGCCAAGTTTTGAATTTGCCAATCAACAATTTCTGCCTCCTATATTTTGTCCATTTCATTTGCAAATATTCAATTCAGAATACCAATTTAAACATTCATCACGCTCATCAATCTAAACTCAAATTCTCGCCGTTCTTTTTGCATTATCGAATCCAAAATCAAACCGTTGAAAAACGAAAGCAACGAAGCCAATGCGACAAATCCGCAAACAATGAGCGTCGGGAATTTTTCGACAATTCCTGTGCGCTGAAATGGAATCCACACGGCGGGAATAAAAACCGCTGTCGCCGCGCACAGCAAAATTCCCGCAATCGCAGAAAAGAAAAACAGCGGGCGATAATTTTTGAACAAATTGAAAATCGTGAGCAGGACTTTTGCGCCGTCGCAAAATGTGTTCAATTTTGAAACGCTGCCGCTTGG
The DNA here is from genome assembly GCA_947174385.1 of uncultured Treponema sp. Taxonomy (GTDB): domain Bacteria; phylum Spirochaetota; class Spirochaetia; order Treponematales; family Treponemataceae; genus Treponema_D. Next base: position 15,170 of record CAMWIU010000005.1, on the reverse strand, counting down.
TCTGTCACGGTATTCAATCACCACGTTTTCAATTGCCATGTTCATAAAAATTGCATGGATTGTCATTTCCGTTTCAATTTCGAAGCCCTTGGAAACTACCGGAAAAGTTTTTATGAAACGGCGGCTGAACGCGCGGTAGCCTGTCATTATGTCTTTAATGTCGCTTTTAAAAATTTTGTTGATGAAAAATCTCACGATGGAATTTCCGAAATTATGAAAACGCCTTTTGTTCTGCGTGAAATAAGTCGAAGAAAGGCGGTCGCCAACAACCATGTCGATTTTGCGTTCCAAGACAAGCCGCGACATTTCAGCAGCAGCGGAAGCAGGATAAGTGTCATCCCCATCAACCATTATGTAACAGTCCGCTTTGATTTCTTGAAACATTCTTCGCACGACGTTGCCTTTTCCTTGCTGAAATTCTGTCCGAACAATCGCGCCTGCCTGTGCCGCGATTTTCGCGGTGTCGTCGGTTGAATTGTTGTCGTAGACATAAATTTTTGATTCAGGCAACTCTCGCCTAAAATCTGAAACGACTTTTCCAATCGTCAACGCTTCATTGTAACACGGAATCAATATAGCAATTTCGCCCATAACAATATCCTCAACACCTTACCGAATTAGGCAGATATTTTGCACACAAACCGAATTCGGTTTATATATTATTATAAACTGAATTCGGAAAATTGCAAGTGCTAGCAAACCGAATTCGGCTACCATGTAAAAATGGGATTCAGAGAAAATCTAAAAGAAGAATTGATTTATCAAGACATACAAATCAAGGAGCTTGCTCAAAGAACTGGACTCAGCAAAAACACAATTGCGAACTATCTTACGGTGAACGGAAATCTCCCGAATATTGAATCGGCCGTAAAAATCGCGCAGGCACTTGGAGTTTCCGTCGAATTTTTGGTGACTGGGAAAGATGCAAAATTAAAGCCGAAAAAACCGCTTTCGGCAAAAATGAAAAAAATAAATGACGTGTTTCAGCGTTTGGATGAATTTGACTGCTCGATTGTAATTGACCTGGCGGAAAGACTTTCGAAAAGGAAGTCAAAAAAATGAAAGACAATTGACGCTTTATTACTAGACATAAAAATTATTGTGCTTTTTTTGAAGCCCCTTACGGAAGCGAAACAGTGCAGATGCTAGCCCCAGCGGAAGCGAAAAGTTTTGTTCCTCTAGGCAATCCACAAGTTTTTTATTTCCCTCTAGTCAAACTTTCCAAAATTCACTACAATGTAAAAATGCACGAATACCAAATTGAAGGCGGCTTCCCAATCAAGGGAAAAATTTCTGCGGCGGGAAACAAAAACGCCGCGCTTCCTTGCATTGCCGCCACGCTTTTGACGGCGGAAAAAATCACGCTTCGCAACATTCCCGAAATCGAGGACGCGGCGGTGATGTTCGAGATTTTGCGCGCGCTTGGCGCGGAAGTGAAAAAAGTCGAAAAGCATGTTTGGGAAGTTACGGCGCAAAAAATCGATTCAAGCGAAATTCCCGCAGAACTTTCCAAAAAGATTCGCGCTTCGATTCTGTTCGCAGGCGCGCTCATCGCGCGTACCGGCAAAGCTTTGATGATGCCACCTGGAGGCGACGTGATTGGACGGCGCAGGCTGGACACGCATTTTTTGGCGCTCACGGAATTGGGCGCGCGCGTGGACATCGATAGCCGCTTTGAGTTTTCGGCGAACAAGCTTGTGGGCGAAGACATTTTCCTTGACGAAACTTCCGTCACTGCCACCGAAAACGCTTTGATGGCGGCAGTCCTCGCGCAAGGCCGCACGACTATCACAAACGCCGCAAGCGAGCCGCATGTTCAAGATTTGTGCAAGATGCTCAATGCGATGGGCGCGAAAATCACAGGAACTGGAAGCAACATTCTTTACATTGACGGTGTGAAAAAATTGCACGGCTGCGATTTTACAATCGGGCCGGATTATATGGAAATCGGCTCGTTCATCGGATTGGCGGCGGCGACAAAAGGTTCGATTACGATTGAAAACGTGAATCCCGCCGACATGCGCCCTTTGCGAATCGCGTTCGGAAAACTCGGAATTCGCTGGAACATAAATGGCAATTCGCTCGAAGTGGCGTCTCCGCAGGAAATGCGCGTGAATTCAGATTTGGGCGGAATGATTCCCAAAATCGACGATTCTCCGTGGCCGGGATTTCCGCCAGATTTGACAAGCATAATGACCGTGCTCGCGACGCAGGTGGAAGGCACGGTTTTGATTTTCGAAAAAATGTTCGAAAGCCGAATGTTCTTCGTGGACAAGCTGATTTCGATGGGAGCGCGAATTACGCTTTGCGATCCTCACCGCGCCGTGGTGAGCGGACCGTGCGTGCTTCACGGAGAAAAGCTCGTTTCGCCCGACGTTCGCGCGGGAATGGCGATGGTGATTGCCGCGATGGTCGCACACGGCGAAAGCCGAATCAGCAACGTGTATCAAATCGAACGCGGCTACGAAAGCCTGATTCCAAGGCTCAAGGCTTTGGGCGCGCACATTGAATGCGTGGAAATATAGCGAATTGATTTTCGCGTTTAAAAATATCTTGAAATTCGCGCGACATTTTCAACAAACGAACTTCTGAAAAAACTCGTTTGTTAAACTGCGTTTTTTGAGTCGAGATATGTTGTTTTTTAGTCGCCCTTTCGTGAAAGGAAAATCGTAATCACTGCTCCCAGCAAAAGCGTGTAGAAAACAATTCCCGCGAGGAACGCCATGTCCGCTCCAGCCACTGCGATAAAAACATAACTCGTGATTCTCACAATGTATTCGACGAAATTCGAAACAAGATAGAAAATCAAGTTGAAAAGCGGCAGTATGAAAACCCACTTGAATTTAAAAACAACGCCAGGCGCAAGTCGATAGTTCCATGCGATGGACGCGGTGAAAATCAAAAATACGAGAACCATGAACGGATAAAAAATTTTGTTCAATGTGGCGAAACTAAAACTTTCGTGCGGAAATCCGTAACTTGCCGAATTGCGCGCAAGACGTATTATCGAAAATATGTTCAGGTTGTCTTGCCCTGCGAATGCTTCCGTAATCATCGTGAAATCTTGATATGGAATCGGCCAAAAAATTTTCTGCGGCATTTCGCTTTGGCTTGGATTGGGATTGTTTTCAAATACGTAGTGCGCTTCTTGGCGACCTTGGTTTTTCGCGCGGTCGAGCGAGCACAGTTGCAACTGCGGAATTATTTTTGCAGAATTGACATCCGCATAATTCCAACGAAAGTTTTCATCCAGCGTGTCCACATTGATTGCGGTCATTTTTGCATAAGGAGTTTTCATCGTGCTCAAAAGATTGCTGTTCGAATCAAAAGAATAGATTTCCAAATTGCGCAAATATCGCACAAGTTTTTTTCCGCTTCCTTTTATTTCCGTAACACCGCGAATCAAAACAATGTCGTAGCCGCCCTGCGGCTTTTCGATTTTAAAATAAATGTTGCTCGCGTTTTCAAATGTTTCCAAATCCGATGTTTCATCAATGAAAAAATAATTTTCAAGCAAGCGTTTTTGCGCAACATCAAGGTATCTTATGACATCGGGATCGCGTTCCTTGCGGACATCTTCATCGGAAAGTTCTCGAAAGCCGTAGTACGCATCCACGATTTTGCCGTTTATGAGCGCGCTGTATGCGGCGAGCTTTCTTCGGAAAAAAATCATTCCTTCCGTGTCGCCTTCCATTTGAACGCGCTCAAGTTCGATCCATGAATCTTCCGCCAATTTTTCGGCATCGCTATAATGTTCGGAATCTTTTTCGCAAAGCCGCTTGGCATTGACAGCAAAATAATGCGATGCGAAAAAATCGCGTTCCTCAAAATGCTTTTTAGCCCGCTCAATCATTTCCTCTATGCTCATTTGGCTTTCGTCGAAATTGTCTGGCAAGCGCGCGCGTTCATTGAAATTGGTCTGCGCATAACTTATGCTTCGTTCCCTAGATTTTTTTATTTCAAAATCTTTGATTCGCCGCTCCGCGTCATTTTTCAGGGCGGCAAGTCGCTCGTTTTTCGAGTCGAGCGCGATGGCTTGTTCCAAATATTTCATCGCGTTTTCTGGCGAATCTGTATTCAAATGTTTTAGCGCGAGCGAAACATATTCGTTCACTATGAATGGAATTTCCTTTATGCTTTTTTGCTTCGCAATTTGATTCGGCTCGTACACAATTCGGCACAAGGAAATCAAAAGCGAAATCAAGACTGCTACAAAAAGTGTGCTTTTTAAAAGCGAAGAAATCGTGGTGCTGAATCTTTGTTCGGCCTTGGAAGCGAAATCCCCGAAAGTGAGCGAACATCCGAGCAAAAATCCCGTAAAGCAAATCGAAGGCAACACTTCGAAAAGTTTTATGAACGCGGCGGACATTTTGAGCGGCATTGCGAAATTTTGCGGAATGCCCTCGACCGGCATTTGGAAAAATCCTATGCAGAAAAAAATCGCCGCCACAAACAAAGTGTAACACAAAAAAGTTGTGATTATTTTTTTCATAAATCGTCTCCGCTAAAATCCTTTTTTCCTGAGATCGCGCAAAGTGTTCCGGCAATTAGCAACACGACCGTAATGACGCAGTTCATAATGAATTGGAAATTATTTTTTACCATGATAAAAAAATTCCCCATGCTGTCGAGTCGGTTTGTTAGAGGAGAAAAATAAAAATTCATATAGAGAAAATTCAGCGCGATGATTGTGATTGTCGTAAATAGAATCCAAAACGCGGAAACCAGCCGCCACGAACTTGCGTCGATAAGCGCGCCCACGGAAAGCAGCGCGACCATAATTGAAGAAAAGAAAAGCCAGTTTTTCAATCCCGCAGCGCATGCGCTGAACGCGCTTTTCTCCATTGAATAAAGTCCTTGGAAAAATGCCGCCAAAATTTTCGAAGGCTGCAAACGTTCGCCGACAAGCGGATCAGAAAAACCGTACTTGTCTCGCTCGAAAACCATTCGCCTATTTTTGACAAGCTCAACTTTTCGCTCGGCCTGATTTTTTTTCGAATCGTCATTTTCAAATTCCAGCGCGTCGATGTATTTGTTTTCCACGGAACTCAAATAGTAAGTATTCGAATCCAACTTCCTAAAATATCCTTTGGTGAGTTCTGTCGGCGGCTTTTCAAAAAGCGCGTCTCCCGCGTGAACCGCCTTTTCACAAATCGGCACAAGGAAAATCCAAAATGCCAAAGAAAGCACACAAATTGTGGCGAGCGCGAAAATCTTGTTTTTGGTTTTGTGGCGCACAAGCGAAAGCAATCTGAACATTGGAGTGAAAAATAGAAGCGGCGGAAAACAAATCAACATTCCGTCAATAAAAATATTAGGCAGAAAATAATTCATCTGAGAGCCAATTACATACGATGTAATCACGTTGTAAAGCATAAAAAGCAAGCCGCCAAAAATTGTGCCGCAAACACAGATCAGCAGAAATTCGACTGTCTCCAAAAAAACGGTTTTCATTATCTGAATAGGATAGCATATTTTCAACATAAAATCAACCTACCTTGACGCAAGCATCGAGGAACGAAAAATTCCGCGCGAACCAGTCAAAAATTTCCAACCTTTCTTTCGCTGGATTTCCACAAGTTTTCCACAGCATTTTTTTTGAAAAAATTACGTTTTTTTTATTTACTGGGATATTATGGATTTAGCAAATTTTGCCGAATTTCACCTGTTGACACATTTAATTCTTTAAAATACAAAGAATTGCATTTACAAAGAACTCTGATTTTGTGAAAATTCGCTATCTGCACAAAAATAAAGTGCTTGACACGAAAATTTCAAACATTTTTTCCACAAGTTTCCACGAAATTTTCCACAGGTTTCGCACTGATAAAATTTCGTCGAAATTTCCAATGCAGAACAAAAATTTTCGCTTCTTCTGAAGCTCAAAGAACAAAGAAAACATCGCGCACAAAATGTTCCGCAGCAGCATTTTAAAAACTATTGAAAAATTCTTGAATCCGTGTTAGAATATTCTTATCACAAATTAGGAAAAATTATATGGAAAATGAATCGCCGTACAAAAACATCACTGATTCGCTGGAAATTCCAGTCCTTGTGGCAAAGAAAATCGCTGGCGGCGACTACGAAATAATTTATTCGAATTTGGCCTGCGAAAAAATCTTTGCCGGAATAAAAAGCACGAAAAAACTTTCTTCAATAAAGTCTGGCTCTGTGGATTGGCTCGGGCTTGTCAAAAGGACAGAGGCGCAAAAAAAGATTCCCAGCGAAGAATTGATTTTCACGACAGAAAAAACTTCCTACGACATCAAAATAAAATTCACGCAAAACGGAATGCTCACAATATGCCTGAACGACATCGGCGCGAAAACTTTTTTCAACGAGCAATTGCGCTCCGCGTTATATACGGACACGCTCACCACCCTCCCGAATCGCCTGAATTTCAACAAAGAATTCGCAAAGCAGACTGACGAATGCGAAAAAAGCGGAAATCGCTTCGCGCTGATTTTGTTTGATCTCGACAATTTGAATTTTATAAACAACGCCCGCGGCCACCTTGAAGGCGACAACACGCTTGTAAAAAGCGCGCGCATTTTTAGAAGCTTCGCGAAAAATCAAATTCAAGCGTTCAGATTCGGAGACGATGAATTCGCAATTTTGGCTAGCGATCTTTCCAACGCGGACAGCGCGCTCACAATTGCCGACGCAGTTGGAGAGGCTTTCATCACGGCGGAAATAGGAATATCGGGCGGCATCGCGGTTTTCCCGGACGACAGTTCTTCGCGCGATGACTTGCTGAATTTCGCCGACCTCGCCCTCCGCAACGCAAAGGCTCAAGGCAAGCGGCGAACACTTCGCTTTTCTTCCGAAATGCAAAGAGCCGTTCTGCAAAAAATCAACTATAGCTCAAAAATGCCGCTCGCCTTCGAACGAATGGAATTCCAACTTTTCTTCCAGCCGCAGTTCGACATTGCGAGCAACACTCTTCGCGGATTCGAAGCACTTTTGCGCTGGAACGAAAGCACCTTGGGAAGAATCTCGCCTGAAGATTTCATTCCCATCGCAGAAGAGAACGGCTTCATCACGACGCTCGGCGAATGGGTTTTGGACACAGCATTCAAATTCCAAAAAAAGTGGCAGGACAATTTCGGCTACAAAGGAATTATGTCGGTGAACATTTCTCCGATTCAACTTCGCGAAAACAATTTTATCGACATGCTTTTGGACATCACGAAAAAGCACGGCGTTAAGCCAGAGACAATCGAACTTGAAATCACGGAAAGCGTTTTCATAAACGAAATCGAAAAGACGGCGGAAAAATTACGCGCCATAAAGGAAATGGGATTTGGAATTTCGCTCGACGATTTTGGCACAGGATATTCTTCGCTGAGATATTTGCAGGCTCTTCCATTCACCGCGCTCAAAATCGACAAGTCCTTCGTTCAGTCAATCACGGAAGACGACAATTTTTCCGCAGAAATCACCAACGCGATAATTTCGATGGTTACAAAAATGGGATTGGACACAATAGCGGAAGGCGTGGAAAAAGTCGATCAACTAAAAATCCTGCAGACATTAAATTGCAAGAACGCGCAAGGCTTTTTAAACGGAAAGCCGATGGACGCGAGCCACATCGAACTTTACCTTTCGGGCGATGAAAGCGCATTGGACAAAATCTAGCCGCCTTTTAAAATTGCGATTAAAAACAAAATTAAAATTACCGCGCGAGTTTTTCACAAAACGCATTTTTCAAAACGAAATTATTTCTTCATAAAGCTGAATTGCGAATTGGTCTGTCATTCCGGAAATATATTCAATCAAACATTTTTGGTATGATTCGTCGGAGTTCACGTCGAACACTTGCGGCGTTTCGTAACGAAGCATCTTTTTTTTGTCGCCCGCGTAGTTCGTGTATTTCACAAGCCAGTCTTCGAAATTCGAATTGAGCTTTGGAAAATATTTTAGCGCGTAGGAAACGCGGCCGCGTTGCACGTAAATTTGCGCGCGTTGCAAAGTTTCGTAAATCGTGGTGATGACGTTGCGCGCGTATTTTTGGAATTCCACGAGCCGCCAATGCGTGTAGATTTTCGCGAAATTGAATTTGTTCAATTCGATTATGAATTTAAAATATTCGTCGCTAAAGCAGATTCCTTTTTGCGGAGAACTTTGCTCGCACAAATCCACAATCATGTCGTTCATCAAAACTGTCGTGTTCACGGCCTTTCCGCTTCGTAGCGATTTTTTTCCCTTGTCGTCAAAGCCGAGCGTCGAGCCAACGATGTCGCGCAGCATTCTGTACGAGCCCATGTCCAAAATGTGATACGCGCGCGCGTCTTCCAAATCGCGTCCCAAAAAAGAAATCTTGTCGGAAATTTTTACGACGCATCCTTCCCATGTGAAAGGCTGAATAATTCCCGGCCTTTTCATCGAATACAAATCCAGCGCGTCTTCGCGCGGACGAATTCCCTGCTGATGAATTTCGCCGCAATGACAAATCAAACCGTCGCGCACGGCATAAGTCAAGTCGAGCGTTTTCGCATTGCCTTCTGGGTCGCGCAAAGTTTCGATATAGTCTGCAAAAAAAAGGCTGTTGCGCTCATGCCAAAATTTCTTGGGCGCGTTTTCCCCCTCCTTTTGCTTCAAGAGCGAATTCAAACATTCTTCGCCAAAATGTCCGAACGGCGCATGCCCGATGTCGTGCCCAATCGCAATCGCGCGGGCGAGCTCCTCGTTCAGTCCGAGATATTTTGAAATTGTAGTAGCTACAGAAGCGACATGGTTCACGTGTTCCATTCGCGTGCAAATGTGATCGTTGTGCGGCGCGAAAAAAACTTGCGTCTTGTGCTTGAGACGGCTGTAAGCCTGACAATGCAAAATGCGCGTGTAGTCGCGCTCGAATTCGCCGCGGATTTCATTGCCGCGACTGTAAAGAGAATTTTCGCGCTTTATGCTTTGTTCCCATTTTGGAGAATTTTCCCTGCACGCTTGCTCTTTAAAAGAATCTTTCATTCAATTTTAATTTTAACAAAAAAAAGCAGAAAAGTAAATAAAAAAAGCGGCAACTGCAAAGGAGGAAATCAGTTGCCGCCCTGGAGGTTTGTATTTACATGTTTGACTGTATCTATAAAATAAGCAACGCATTCGAAAAATAGTTACAAAGAAATCAAAAAAAAATCTTCTTGCAAAACATTTTTCAAAAACACATTGTCGTGGCTCACAATGATGAGCGCGGCGGAAAGATTTTTCAACGCGGCTTCAATCGCGAGCACGGATTCCAAATCAAGATGATTCGTCGGCTCATCGAGGATGTACAAATATGGCGGCGTTTGGCAAAGCGACATCGCAATCGCGATTTTTCGAATTTCGCCAGGGCTTGCGTCGAAAATATTTTCGCGCTGCGCAAGCGAATCGGGATTTGAATTCAAGCGATAAAGCGTGGAAAGCACCGCGCCTTTTTCGTCGTCCGAAAGCGATTCGAATTTCTTGCAAAGATTTTCACGAAAAATTTCATCCGTAACTTGCGGCAAATAAAAAACATTTTCCGTGCGACCTTTTTCTTTCGCCGCCTGCAAAATCGATTTCACCAAAAGAGTTTTTCCGCTGCCATTTTTTCCGATGATTGCAATTCTAGCCCCGCGCTTTATGTCAAAAGAATCGATGCTTTTTCCATTCGCAAGAATTTTTTGCGGAAATTGCAAAATGTTTTCCGGAATTCCGTTCGCGCTAAAACGGTTGCCCGCCTCAAAATCCGCGTTCGCCTTTGAAAACGCGAAGCCCGATTTTTTTGAAAGCGGCTTTTTTATTTTGTCGCGCCGTTCATTTGTCCGCGCAAGCAAACTTTCAAAACGCGCTTGCGTGTCGCCCGCCGTTCTGTCTTTGCCGCTTATTCGCGCAATGTCGATTTTTTGCTTTGCATCGTGGTCGCCTTTTTCGATTGCGGATTTTTTCATGCGCCCAGCAGAGTGCGCAGATTCTTGCCGCCATTTTTCTACGGCGTTTTTTACTTTCTGCGAATTTTGATTCGCGTCTTGCCATTCATTTTGAAGCGAAGAAAATTCTGCGCCGCGCAATTCCAACGCCCGACTCAAATTCGAATTGTAGAGTTTCGCGCAAACTTTATCCTCGCCGCCTGCGAACGTTTCGCTTTCACGAAAAAGAAAAATCGTCTGTTCGCAAAGCGCGTCGGCGAATTCGCGATCATGGCAAACAAGAAGAATTTGCGCACGCGAATTTTTCAAGGCGGAAATTATTTTTTGCTTGTTCTCGCCGTCAAGGTGATTCGAAGGCTCGTCCAAAAAAAGCGCGCAAGGATTTTCCGCCAAAGCCGCCGCAATTTGAATGCATTTTTTTTCGCCGCCCGAAAGTTCTTCCCAACGAGAAATTTTTTCTTCGGTCACGCCTAGCATCGAATAAAATTTTCGCGCCTCGTTGTCCCCTCCCCAAAACGATGAAAAAACGCTTTGTGGAATTTCGTCGCATTCTTGTTCCACATAAATCGTTTCGCCGGAAATTTTTATCGTTCCCGAAGACGGCTCAAGAATTCCTGCCGCCAATTTTAAAAGCGTCGATTTTCCAACGCCGTTGTTGCCGGCGATGCAAGCGCATTTTGCGTTCGTCGCGAGAGAAAAATCTTGGAACAAAATTTGCGCTCCGAATGAAAATGAAATTGAATTTATTTGAATCATTTTGATTTTGAAAAAACACAAACAAAAATTATAATGCACAAGCAAATTTTGCAAAGCAAAACTCACCGTGTTTTCAACAGCGAATAAGATTGATTTTTTATTTAGATATGAAAACTACATGCTACTTTGAATTCAAATTTTTCGGAAACTAGAATTGAAAATTCCGCGCATCAATACCGAAAGCATTACGCCAGCCATTTTTGCGCGGACTTGAAACATCTTCTAGTTTCTTGCTTCTTTGGGAACGTGAACTTTTTTTACCACAAAGCCGCTTCGCAAGCATTGCGTGCAAACATTGATTCTGCGCGCGCCGCCATCGCCAAAGTCCGCCTTGACTTTGTGAAGGTTCGGAAGCCAAACATGCCTTGTGTGGTGGTAAGTTTTGCTCACCCTGTTTCCATGCTGCGAGCCTTTGCCGCAAATGTCGCATCTTCGCATAATATTTTACCTGCCTTTAGTTCAATATAAGTTTAAATATTTTATAGAAAACCAAAAATAATGTCAATAGGTTTTGCGGCGTTTTTAAAATCGCTTTGGCGAGCGAATTTGAACACCGTCACAGCGCCCAGTAGTTTCGTAAAGCGAAACTACTGGGCGCAAACGACGTGATGTTTTCTATGTTCTGTCTATAGTAATTCTCAAGATTCGGCGTACCATTTGCGAATGCATCGAGTAGCGCAAACATGCGGCTCATCTAGTATCCACCATTGTTATTTTCTCGGAATGTTGTGACGATGGCATCAGGTCGCACTCCTTTTGCCTCGAGTCCATCAAGGTACTTGGCAAAATCCTTCATGCGCCTGTCATCATCAGACGGGGAATTCAGCACGATGTACTTGCCATTTTTTTCGTAATGCGCGATGAAGTCAATTTTGGACATATTCGATACATTCTGCGACTCATAGAGCACCTTAAAGGACTGGTCTTCCGCAATCTTACTATGCAGCTTGTTGCAGACATGCGTCTTCCTGTGTTCATATCTCCGCTGATAAGAATAAATGTCATAATAGCACTCCTTGTAATTCGACATCCTAGAAAGTTGCAACTTTCGGGGATGTCGAATTCGTCCGCGGTAGGCAACTTGTTGCGCCGCGGACACGTGAATAAGACAGTCTCGTAAGAAACTGTCAGCTGAAAACTGACGCGCCATTTGAGCGGCAGTTTTCAGCCCTCCTGTTGCGCTTTATTTCCGCCGAAGATTGTTTGAATCGCAGTCCATACGGATTGCGACTTTTGCCTGTTATCTTTCAGTGACTACGCCATCCGTGCACTGGACAGTGAAAGTACCTATTGTTGGAAAATAATAATTTTCTGCCTTTGAGATTGCGCCCCACTGCGCCTTAGTGCCGTCATACTGAACCTTGAGGTTTAGACACTTTTCGAACGCCGCGTAACCGATTTTCATCACGCTGAGTGGAATACTCACACTCACAAGTGACTTGCAACCAGAGAACGCATAGTCGCCGACTTCCGTCACACCGCGCGGAATCGTAACGCTTCGAAGCGACGTACAACCTTTGAAGGCATGTGCATAGATTTTCGTCACGCTGTCAGGAATCGTTACGCGCACAAGAGATGTGCACCCCTCGAACGCACCTAAATACAGTTTGCCATTATAGGTGGAGATTTCTGCTGCGTAGATTCCTTCCACGCTGGCAGGAATTGCAATGTTCTTAAGTGCCGTGCAGCCAAAGAACGCACCGCCGCCGATGTACGTCACGCTGTCGGGAATGGTAATGCTTGCAAGCGAAGTGCAGTCCTTAAACATACGCGCACCGATGCCCGTAACGCCCTCGGCTATCGTCACACTTGTTAGCGAGGTGCAGCCTTCGAACACACCCCCCTCATAAGTCCAGTATTTGCCTATTTCCTTAACGCTGCCTGGAATAGTAACATCCGTAAGACCTGCGCAACCAAAGAACGCGGCGTTGTCAATTTCCGTCACGCTGTTGGGGATACTCACACTCTTGAGTGACTTACAGCCAGAAAACATTGAACTAGAGATTTTTGTCACTCCGTCGGCAATCGTCACACGCTCAAGATACGTGCAACCAGAGAATGCAGCATCGCCAATTTCAGTTACACTGCCCGAAATCGTAACGCTTTCAAGCGACATACAATTCTTAAACGCATCTCCTCTGATTTCCGTCACCCCGTCGGGAATGACGATATTTGCTGGAACTTTGCCGGTATATCCAGTCACTTTCGTACCGTCCATCTTGAGGTACGCGGGAACTTCTTTTATACCTATGTAGCCGTCGCTACAAAGGATACATGGAACTTTTACTCCGTCGCTTCCTTGGATTGCCGTCACGCTAGTAGGAATAGCGACACTTTCAATCGACGCGCAGTCTTTGAAAGCATTGTAGCCGATTTCCGTCACGCCCTCGGGAATGACGAGATTCGCGGGAACTTTGCCAGTATATCCCGTCACTTTCGTGCCTTCCATTACAAGGAACGCAGGAACATCTGCGATGCCTATGTTACCGTCGCTACAGCGGACAAATGAAGCCAGTATTTTGGCACTTTCATCAACTGCCTTCCACTGCGCCATCGTGCCTTTGAATTGTATTTCCTTGAGTGACGTGCATCCAGCAAACGCCTCCCTGTTGATTCCCCTCACGCCATACGAAATCGTCACACTAACAAGCGATGTGCAGTCACTGAACGCACCGTTATCGATTTCCGTCACGCCATCGGGAATGATAACATCTGCTGGAATTTTGCCAGTATACCCCTTCACTTCTGTACCACTTATTTCGAGATACTCGGGAGCTTCTTTAACGCCAATGAAACCATTGCCGCATCGGATGCTTTGAACATCATAGAGCTGTCTTGGTGAGCTTTCCTTCCATTGCGCTATCGTGCCGCCGAATTGTATTTCCCTGAGCGACCTGCAGCCCTTGAATGCATCACCATCGATTTCCTTCACACTGCTTGGAATCGTAATACTCGCAAGCGATGTGCAATCACCGAACACCTGATTACCGATTTCAGCAATGCCTTTGCCTATCGTCACGCTCGCAAGTCTCCTGCACCCCCTGAACGCAAACCAGCCTATTTCCTTCACGCCGTCGGCAATCGTCACACTTGTGAGCGAAGTACAGTCAGCGAATGCCTCGTCGTTGATTTTCTTCACGCTACCAGGAATCGTAACACTCGTAAGCGATGTACAGCCACGGAACGCTTCATCATCGATTTTCGTCACACCGTCTGGGATTATGAGGTTTGCGGGCAATCCGTCTGTATACCCTTTCACTGTTGTTCCTTTCATAATAAGATATGAAGGGAACGACGGTTTCGCTGCAAACACCGCCGTCGCAAGCACCATTGCCGCAAGCGCGGCAATCCATTTCTTTTTCATAATAAACTCCTCTGCGTTTTAAGTCCGCCGACGATTGTTTTTTTTCGCCCCCTGTGCTATACTGAACCAAGCACAACGCAGGAGATCCTTATGCAAGCATCAGCCCTCAAAAACGAGGCCATCAGCCTTTTTGATTCCCTGTCCGAAAGCAAACTGCTCACGGTCATCCAGTTCGTCCGCTTCATCGCCCAGCAGCCAGAAAGCGATTTCTCCGCCGCGTCACGCGAAGAGCGCGACCTGCACGACATCGAATGGATTAACGCCAACGCTGACCGTCTGAACGCCGAAGTCGAAGAGTCCCTCGAATTCCAGGCGGACATCTGGGAGGACGAGGAATGAGGCGCGGCGAACTTTCAGCTCTTCTGTCGCCTTTCAAGTTCGTTCGCCACCGCCGAAGCGTATGCCTGCTTTTTGCTCACGCATTTCGCGCCGATCGGGAAGAGCACGAATTTCGCGGTCTTCGCCTGAACGACTCCTGCCGGGATTCCGATTATCGTGATAAACGAGACGACCGCCATGACCACATAAATCACCGCGAGCGCAAGGCCGATCGGAAACCATACGATGTTCAGCACAAGCCCGCCGATTTTCCTTGCCTTTGAGACATTGCCCTCGCCCTTCAGCTCCGTTTCCCTGATGATTTCCTTTCCGAACGGAAACGCCGAAAGCTTCGCGAACTGCAAGCACGCCTTTCCGATTGGAATGCCGACAATCGTGACGCTGAACACCCCTGCCAGCACCAGCCACAAAAGTGCGACGATTTCACCTCCAAAGATGAACCAAATAAGATTTAGCAAAATCATGTTACTACCTCCTCGCAAGGTTGCTTCGCTGCCCTGCTTGATGAGCTTTCCGTTTACTAGCAGACATTATTCAGTCGCAGAACTTACGACTGCATCTTCAGTAATATCGTCCGTACACTGGACAACGAAATCGCCGCCTTCTGTGGACAACGCACTCCCTTTTGAGATTGATTCCCACTGCTCCTTCGTGCCGGCATACTTAAATTCTTTAATTGGGCAGGACAAGAACGCGGTGTCGTGGATTGTCTTCACACTATTCGGAATGGTCACACTAGCAAGCGACGTGCAGTCCTTGAACACATCGTAACCTATTTCCGTCACGCCTTCGGGAATCGCAATGCTGGCAAGCGAAGTGCAACC
>CAMWIU010000004.1 GCA_947174385.1 uncultured Treponema sp. | reverse complement strand
GTTTTATCACTAGTTACATCCTATTTGGATTGAGTTAACTAGTCAAGAGCCTTAAATTATAATTAAACATTGTTCAACTTTGCATAAACATACGTGTCCTTCCAAATCGGTTTTCCGTTTTCGTCTTTCCAAAAATACACGTTTTTTCGAAAATGTGCTTCGCGCAAAAATCCCAACACTTCAAGCAATTTCCATGAACGCTTGTTGGCGGGATCGCATTCCGCGTAGATTCTGTGAACGCCGTTTGAAAACGCCTGCGCGATTAACGCTTCGCAACTTTCGGCGGCATAGCCTTTTCCCCAAAAATCGCGATTGAAAACAAATCCGATTTCAAGCGAATCAAAATCGCGTTTTCCCAAATACACATTGCCGATCATTTTGCGGGAACCTTTCAACTCGACGGCAATCATTTCGTCCGTTCCGATTCGCCATTCGAGATTTTCTTTCGCTTCGGAAAAAGTCATCGGCTTGTACGGCTCGTATTCCACGACTTTTGCGTCGGACAAATATTCAAACAAATCCTGCAAATCTTCTTTTTTGTACCGCCGCAAAATCAGCCGCTCCGTTTCCGCTATGATTTTTTTGTCCGCCATTTGCATCTTCCTATCATCCTATTTTTGTTTTACATTTAAATAAAATTTTGCAAGCCGAAAATTACCGATTTTCCGCGCCGCGAATTATTTTTTCGAAATCGCCATGACGCTGCGCTCGCCGATTTTTTCAAAACCTTGCTTTTCGTAATATCCGACGAGCGGCGGATTTTCCGCGACGAGAAACAAATATGGAAAATCCTTGTAGCGTTTTTTTACCAGCGACAAAAGCTCTCTTCCGATGCCCGCGCCCTGATATTCGGGGCGAACGAGCAGATAATGAACATAAGCCGTCATCGCGCCGTCGTCGATTACGTTCGCAAGGCCGACGAGCCGCTCGCCGTCCCAAGCCGTAAAAACGCTCTCGCAATTTTGAAGAGCCTTGTAAAGTAGCGCGGGGCGTTTTCCGCTTTCCCAATTCACCGAAAGGAAAAGTTCCTCGGCTTCTTTTTCGCTGAACTCGCGTTTGTCCGTATATCGTATGTCCATAATTTTCTCACTTTGCGTCGCGGCAAAAAAATCTCAGCAGTCTGCATACGTTCCGCCCGTGTTTTCTTTGTTGAGCGTTCCCTCGATTTCAATTAAAAGGCATTTGACCAACTCCTTGCAAACGGGGCGATGTTTCGTTCCTTTGGGAATGATTATAAAATCGCCTTCGCACAGGTGCATCAAGCCGTCTTCAAATTCAATGTCGAATTCGCCCTCAATGCAATAAAACATCTCATCTGAATTTTCGTGCGTATGAAAATCCAAAGTCCGGTTTTCTGCCTGCAAAACATTCAGCATGTGATTGTTCAGCGTGCCGACTCTTTTGTAGCGGAACAGTTCGTCAAGCATGTTTGCATTTTTTTTTAAATTTACTTTTTGGATCATTTGGCTCCCCCATAAAAAGACAATCAATAAACATCGATGCTTGCGGCACGAATTTCAAAATTCATGTCTTTTCAAAAACCGCATCCGCCAATTCATTCTTCGAAAATCTTACGCATTATCATATCACACGTCGCATCAATTTTCAAATCGCTTGTGTCAATGCAATTTTCCAAAGACGAAAAATGCGGCAAGGATTTCAAACTTGCCGTAAGCCATTCCGTCGTTCGCCATTCGCAATTTTTGTCATTTTCCCATCTGTTTATCAAAGCGTTCTTATCGCACACCAAAGTAAAACTTTTCGCTTCCAATTCCATTTCGAAAATTCCGTCAACGATTTTTTGATAAACCCATCGCTCGTCCATCAGCCAAACCAAAACGATCATTTTGCATATCGAACATTTTTTATAATTGGCAACCAAATGCAGAATGTTGTCTATTGCCATCATTTTAGTTTCGCGATTTCCTACAAACGGATGAATGTCCAAACACCAATCGCCGTCGATAAAAGCCGTTCCCGCATATTTTTCCGCAATGTATTTTCCTACCGTCGTTTTTCCCACTCCCATAGGACCATTTATAATTATCACTTTCATGTCGCGTCTCCTGAATTTCCTTGCGTCGCAAATTTTTCACAAAATGCAAAAATCCAGTTGCACCAATTTCTTTCCGTTCGGCAATGGATTTTCTTTTTGCGCGAGCATTTTATATCCAATGCTTTTCAAAGTTTGAACAAGCGAAATTTCTTCCACTTGCGTATGAACTTTTTCAAGGCCGTCAAAAGCGTGGATATAAGGCGAGTCGGACACCCAGCCGCCTTCCGCATTTTTCTGAATGACGCACGAAACATATTTCGGCCGCACTTGCATCACAGCCTTTTTAAAGCAATCGTATCCGATGTATTCAATCAGCAAATTGGCAAGCAGCAATTCCGCTTGGGGAAGCCTTTCCGTTTCATCAATCAGATTCAATTTAATGCATTCCAATATATCCGAAAACTCGGAATACCTTTGCGCGGCCGCCTTCAAATATTTTTCGTTGACATCGATGCCATAGACTTTTTGGAATTTGTTCCTGTCAATGTGTTCCAAGCCGTTGCCGCCTGCGATTCCCAAAATCATTGCGGAACTTGCAGGAAAAGCGTCAAACTGATTTTTCATCATTTTGTTCAAAGCCTGCAATTGCCTGACGGAATCCAATTTCATGTGATTTTCATAATCGGACAAAGATATTTCTTCCCACGGATTTGTCATCGCATCCTTTTCGGCATGTTCCAAAATCCGCTTTTTAATTTCATGATATTTTTCCATAAAAAATTCTCGCGCAATTTTTGCAATTTCATCAAAATCAAATTTAACTAAACTTGATTTTAAACCTGCATTCCGCGCCGCCGGAAAGGACGGTTTCGATTTGCTCCACTTGAACTTCGCTTTCTTTCCAAACGCGCTCAGCCACATAAATGATGCTTTGCCGCGAGCATTCGCACAGATTCGGCGTGTTGATGCCGAGTGCGGTATGGAGGTCGCACGCGCAGTCCGGGAACGAAATAAAATATTCTTTTCCGGGCATGGCGACTTCGCCGCGAACGTTGCCCAGTTCGCAAAGCCTGCGGTAAAACTCGTCGCGGTTTCCGTTCACGGCTTGGTACAGTTTTAGGTGCGACTGCAAAACGCCCGTGTCGGCGCAGCATTTTGCGCAATGCTTCAAAAGGCGGCTTCTGCTTTCCGAATCCATTTCGTCCAAGCCTTCCTCAAAGCCTTTGAACCATTGGCAAAAGAATTTTTTGTCCATAATATTTTGTTCCATAAAAAATCCGCGCACGAATTTTCGCTCCCGCTGGTGCTAGCATCTGCATCGTTTCACTACCGTAAGGGCTTCAGAAAAATTAAAATTCGTTCGCGATTACTGTTCGGTGATTTTTACGGCCGTGCCATAGACAATCACTTCCGCGGCTCCCTGCATCACAGACGACGACGCATACCGAATGTTCACGATTGCGTCCGCGCCCAGGCTTTCCGCCTCCGCGATCATCCGCTTTGTTGCAAGCTCCCTTGCGTCGTTCATCATTTCGTTGTACGCCTTGAGTTCGCCGCCCACGAGCGTTTTCAAACCTTGCGTGATGTCCCTCACGACATTTTTTGATTGAATCGTGCTTCCCTTCACAAGGCCGAGCATTTCAAGTTTTTTGCCAGTGATGTAATCAGTATTTACCAATATCATTTTTTTCTCCTTGTTAAAAATGCAGAGTCGAAATTTTAATTTTTAACGAAATCTTTAATTTGTGATGTCGATCCGAATAGACTTGGCCTTCGCGGCGGAGCGGAATCGCAATAGAACAGATTGACGAGTTTGACGCAAGGCAAAACCAAAAAATTCGCAAGGAAAAAAATCCCTGCGAATCTCTTGCGAGTCTTGCGTCATTGTTTAAATCGCCAAGTTATTTGAAATCCTTGGGTCTGCGTTCAGTGCGCTTGCACTTGTTGCATTCTGCTACGTTCTTGAGGCGACCAGCCTGCAACAGCGTTTTCATTACGATTTCGCCGCCGCAATCGGGGCAG
The DNA here is from genome assembly GCA_947174385.1 of uncultured Treponema sp. GTDB lineage: Bacteria > Spirochaetota > Spirochaetia > Treponematales > Treponemataceae > Treponema_D. Next base: position 42,783 of record CAMWIU010000004.1, on the reverse strand, counting down.
ATGAATTTCTGCGTGGCCACAGTCGTTCGCGAGTTTTTACTTGCACCAGCCATTTTATTCCTCCAAAAAAAATTCAATTTTGATTGAAACATTCTATGAAAAAAACGCGGGAATGTCAAGCGCGATTCGTGATTTTTGTCCATGCGCGAATTTCTGTTCCCCGTTTCAGTTTTCGCTTTTTGCTGGATTTTGGCTCGCCATTTCAAATTAAAAAATCTTTGCATTGCGATGCTAGTTATTACTTGACATTATTTTTTATTTTTGATATTATTTTGTCCATTAGATTAGTTTTGGAGGAATCCTTTGGCTAGGAATCAGACTTCTGCGCAAAAGCGACACGCGCAGAGCGAAAAAAGACGTCTTCGCAACAAGATGGTGAAAACTGAATGCCGCACTTATGCGAAGCAGTTCGTGGCTCTCGTTGAAAAAAAGGACAAGGAGGGAGCGGAAGCGAAATTCAGGCAGCTTTCGAGCCGTCTCGATTCTGCCCGCGGAAAGGGCATCATCAAGGCGAACGCCGCTTCTCGCAAAAAGTCCCGCATGGCGCATCTTTTCAACAAGACGTTCGCGGAATCTTCTGCGGAAAACAAGGCGTAGGCTTTTTTGACGCTCTCGCTTTGGGTGATGCAATATGATTTCGAAAAAAATTACGAAGTATGATTTGGTGGAATCCGTATACCAGAATTCAAAGCAAGAAAAAAAAGACATCCAGCAAATCGTTGATTGTCTTTTCGACGAGCTCAAAAAATCCTTGTCGCGCGGCTTTACGATGGAAATTCGCGGTTTCGGCACTTTCGAGCCGCGTTTCAGGAAGGGCAGGGCGTCCGCCCGCAATCCCAAGACAGGCGATGTCGCGGAAAGCCGTCCGCATTATGTGGCGGCGTTTCGCGCTGGCAAGGAATTGAAAAACGCTTTGTTGAATTTGCCCGTCGAAGAAAAGTAGTTATGGAAAAATCATCTAAGAACATTACGATTCTCGGCTCTGATACTGAATTTGACGGCGTTTTGGAATTTACCGACAATTTGAAAATCAGCGGAAAATTCAACGGCACGATAAAATCGTCCGGCAACTTGGAAATCGACAAGACCGCCGTCTGCACGGTGGACAAGATTTCTGCCGGCTCGGTCGTGGTTTCGGGGACGGTGCGTGGCGACATTCTCGCCGACGAGCGAATCGAAATGTGCAATGGCAGCAAGGTCATGGGCAACATTGAAACTGCAAGGCTTCGCATTGCCGACAACGTTGAATTCGACGGCCAAGTTTCCATGCTCGGAAAAGAGCCAGATGTGGATTTGTTTTCGGTCGCGAGCGCGGAGTACAAGCGGAATCTCGTGCTCAAGTCGGATTCCGACGTTTTAATTTAAATTGAATTTTGTTTTCGGTGGGAAATACAAATTTCAAGACTCAAACTTTTCACTTAAAATTTATTGTTGATTGAATTTATCTTACAAATAAAATAATTTTACGGAGTTTCTTTATGTCAGATGAAAATCTTGAAAACTCAACGGAAAATGCGGAAGAAAAGCCGAAACGCCGCCGCATAGTGAGAAAAACGCCTGCAAAGTTTGATGAGGCGGCCACGCAGGAAGGCGCGACGGAATCGCAGGCTGAAAATCCGAATCAGGAAGAGCGGCCGTCCACGACGGGCGAAGGCGATTTTTCGCGCGAAACGCACTTTGAGCCTTCTCGCGAAGAGCCTTCGGAGGGCGATGGCTCGGAAGGCTATTACCAAAGCAGGCCATACAGCAGGATGGGCGCGCGGCGCGACATGCGAGGCCCGAGGACTTACGGGGCGCGCCCTGGCTACCGCCGCCCAAACCGCGAGAACATGCCGCCCGACAACACTCCCACGCCTGAAAATTCCCCGGATTACGATTCGAAGCCGCGCCTTGAAATAAACGTCCTTACGAAAAAAAGCATGCCGGAACTTCGCGAGATGGCGATCCAATACGGAGCGTCGCAGGAAAATCTCGCTTCGATGAAAAAGCAGGACTTGATTTTCTGCATTTTGAAAGGACACACCGAGCACGGCGGAATAATTTTCGCGAGCGGCGCGCTTGAAATCCTTCCGGACGGCTACGGATTTTTGCGAAGCCCGCAGAACAACTATTTGCCGGGTCCGGACGACATCTACATTTCGCCGAGCCAAATCAGGCTTTTCAATTTGAAGACCGGCGACACGGTTTACGGGCAGATTCGAAGCCCGAAGGAAGGCGAACGCTTTTTCGCGCTTTTGCGAGTCGAATCTGTGAATTTTGACGATCCGCGCGTGGCGCAGACGCGCGTTCCTTTCGAAAACCTCACTCCGCTTTATCCCAACCAAAAATTCCGCCTTGAGACAGTTTCGACCGAACTTTCCACTCGCATCGTTGATTTGTTCTGCCCGATCGGAAAGGGACAGCGACTTTTGATTGTCGCGCCGCCAAAGGCCGGAAAGACGATTTTGATGCAGAAAATCGCGAACGCGATCACTGCGAACAATCCCGAGGTGTATCTCATCGTGCTTTTGATTGACGAGCGTCCCGAGGAAGTGACCGAAATGGAGCGTTCGATCAAGGCCGAAGTGATTTCTTCCACGTTCGACGAGCAGGCGACGCGCCACGTGAATGTCGCGGAAATGGTCCTCGAAAAGGCGAAACGTCTCGTGGAGCACAAGCGCGACGTGGTGATTTTCCTCGATTCGATCACGCGCCTCGCGCGCGCCTACAATCAGACTGTTCCCACTTCTGGAAAAGTCCTTTCGGGCGGCGTGGATTCCAACGCGCTCCACAAGCCCAAGCGGTTTTTCGGCGCGGCGCGCAACATTGAAGAGGGCGGAAGCCTCACGATAATTTCCACCGCGCTCATCGAAACCGGCAGCCGAATGGACGAAGTCATTTTCGAGGAATTCAAGGGCACGGGCAACAGCGAAATCGATTTGGACAGAAAGCTTTCCGAGAGGCGGCTTTTCCCCGCAATCAACATCAAGAAATCCGGCACGCGCAAAGAGGAGCTTTTGCTCACGGACAACGAGCTGCAAAAACTTTGGGTTTTGCGCAAGGTCATCAATCCGATGGAAGACGCGGAAATCACCGAGCTTATTTTGGACAGGATGCGAAAGAGCAAGGACAACGACGCTTTCCTCGCCTCGATGAACACGGGCACTGCAGCGAGTTAGTTAGTGAATGGTTAATGATGAATAGGGAATAGTTGGGGGCGGTCACCTCGACAGGCTCGGTGGCCGCAGGTTTCGCCATGCTTCCAAGTTTTTGAAGTCCCTTACGGAAGCGGAACGATGCAGAAACTAGCCCCAGCGGAAGCGGAATGTTTTGTTCCGCAATTTAAACTCGCGGATGTTAAGGATAAAATGATGATGGCGTTCAATAGCGGACGATTCAGCAAAACTCACTTCTCAAGCACGAAACCTACCCTAAGTATGGGGGGGGTATAACGATCTAGTTTTTTTTGCCTCAGCCCTTTTTGGGGCTGCTTATGTCGCAAGGGTCGCTTTGCACGGAGCGTTTTCACCCCTCAAAAGTGCTTTTGTCGCTTTCTTTGCGCGATTTCAGCTTTCAAAAGCACTCCCGAATCCTCACTTGGTGCATTTTCAACCTTCGGGAGCGTTCCCAAGGCTTCCCCGGCGCGGGTTTTGCCTTCAAAAGTCCTTTTGTCTCTTTCCTAGCGCTATTTCAGCCTTCAAAAGCACTCCCGAAGCCTCACTCTACGTGTTTTCAACCTTCGGGAGAACTCCCGAGACTTTCCCGGCGTATTTTCAACCCTCAAAAGTACTCCCGTTGTTTTCCTCGTGCATTTTCAGCGTTCAAAAGTGCTCCCAAAGTCTCACTCGGCGCGTTTTGTCGCAAGGCGTTACCTTGCGACAAAAGCACTTTCAATTTGGTTCAAACAAAAATCATCATAAATTAAGGAGTTTTTATGAAACGTAAATTCAAGCTCACCCCAATTGTGTTCCTCACAAGTTTCATTCCGCTCGGAGTCATCGGGGGATTCAGCCTGCTGGCTTTCTCGCTCACGGCGAACGGGATCATCAACGAGAACATCATCGAGCGCGCTACGACTTCGGCGGAGGTCGCGTCCAATGCGATTATGGACGTGTTCAAAGCGCCGCTCGCCACGCTGGACGACATTGTGGCGTTCACGCGCGAGAATCAGGACTTCGACACGATCAGCCGGCTTCTGCGCTCGGTGGCCGCGCAGTATGACACGGCGAGCTACTACTGGACGACGGTCACGCCGCTCCCGCAGGGCGGCACGCTTATCATGAGTTACGACTGGTCGCCGCCGGACGAGACGTGGGATCAATCGACGCGGCCTTGGTATGTGGGCGCGATGGCGGCGCAGGGAGACACCTATTGCTACGCCTATCTCAACGTGCGCACCAACGCCTACTGCGTTTCGTTCACCAAGGCAATCTACAATTCGCGGAATCAGATGGTCGGCATCACGGGCTTCGACATCGGGCTTGAAGGGCTTGCGGGCGCAATCCGCGACATCCAGATTTCGCAGAACGGAAAACTCTACATTCTTGAGGCGGACGGTCGCTACGTTACGAATCCCGATCCGACAAGGCTTATGAACGAGCGGTATGCGTTCGCGGACGAAGTTGGAATAGCGCAGGGCGAGATGGCGAGATATTTCACCGGGCGTGACGCGGTTATCGCGGGCGACGGCTACTATGTCTCAAAGTCAATCGGAATCACGCCGTGGAACGTCGCGGCGTTCGGTCCTGTCGCGGACTTCACGGGCAGTCTCAAAAAGAAAATCGCGCTCATCTCAGTAATCATATTGATTCTTGTGGTTGTGGGAATCGTCGCAATATCGCTTGTTGTCAATTCGGTCGAGGCTAAGGCTGGCGCACTCGGCGAGAGGCTCGGAGCGGAAATGGAAAAAATCAATTCTGTCATAAAGGACGTGACTTCATCGCGCGAGGAACTTGGCGTTGTCGGGCAGAAGATGGAGGCGAGCGCGGAAGACACTGCGAGCGCAATAACGCAGATTCTCGCGAACATCGAAAGCATGCACTCGCAGATTACCGGGCAAAGCGCGGGCGTGGAGGAGTCTGCTGGCGCGGTGAACCAAATTGCCGCGAACATAGAAAGCCTCAAGAGACTTATTCATTCGCAGACTTCCGGCGTGACGCAGGCGAGCAGTGCGGTAGAGCAGATGGTGGGGAACATAGCGAGCGTCAACTCCACCGTGGAGCGGATGGCATCGTCGTTCGGGGATTTGGAGCAGCAGGCGCAGAACGGCGCGCAGAAGCAAAGCGCGGTCAACGAAAAAATCACGCAAATCGAACAGCAGTCGAATATGCTTCAGGAGGCGAATCAGGCGATCGCGAACATCGCGGAGCAGACGAACCTCCTTGCCATGAACGCTGCGATTGAGGCGGCGCATGCGGGCGAGGCGGGAAAAGGCTTCGCCGTCGTCGCTGATGAAATCCGAAAGCTCTCCGAGACATCCTCGGCGCAGTCAAAGACAATCGGCGAGCAGCTGAAGGTGATCCAGTCGTCAATCATGGATGTGGTCGCCGTCTCTCAGGAGTCGAGCAGGGCGTTCACGTCGGTGGCGGACGAGATTCAGCAGACCGACCAGCTTGTACGGCAGATAAAGTCGGCAATGCGGGAGCAGAACGACGGCAGCCAGCAAATCACTGGCACGTTGCGCGAAATGAATTCAAGCACGAATGAAGTTCGCTCGTTCGCGGAGGAAATGGCGGAGGGGAGCAAGTCAATTTTGGAGGAAATGCGCAAGCTTCAGGACGCGACCGGCTCTATGAAGTCGAGCATGGACGAGATGGCGGTGGGCGCGAGGATGATACACGATACCGGCTTCGCGCTCGGCGCAATCTCCGGCGAGATGAAGCAGACAATAGCCAAAATCGGCGAGCAAATTGACCGCTTCAAAAAAGAGTAGCGCAGGACAATCTCGCGCATTTCACGCAACGCGCAATTTGCGCAATCGCAAGTTTTCGAAGAAAACTCGTTAAGCAGTGCAATGCGCTGCGACAAAATGCGAGCGGTGCGAGCAAAAGAAAACTCGAAGTAACACAAATCTTCGATTTGTGTTACTTGACATTTTTTTCGCTTTTTGCTACAATGCTCGCATTGAAATAAATTTTGTGGACGCGGTTTGGGCTATGCGATGCTCTACACGTCCGGGCAAAATATCGGAGGAATTATGAAAAAGGGAATCCATCCTGAGTACACGCTCACGAAAATTACTTGCGTTTGCGGCAACGTCATCGAAACCCGTTCGACCGTAAAGGACATTCACGTTGAAATTTGTTCGGCGTGCCATCCGTTCTACACGGGCAAACAAAAGCTCGTGGACACTGCGGGACGAATCGACCGCTTCAACAAGCGTTATGGAATCAAGTCCGAGGCGAAATAAGTTTCGGGCTTCCGTGCAAAGGCCGTCCGTTGCGGGCGGCTTTTTTTTATTCGTGCGGAGGGTTTGATACCCCGACGCTCTGCGTCAGCGTTTGTTGATTTCCCAAACGCGGTGCGGCTTCTTTTGCTCGAAGTCCGCGTCGAGCGTTTCCTGCGTGATTTCCGCGATTTCAAGCTGCTCGTTTTCTTCGAGCAAATTCCTGTCGAATGAAAGCCGCCGCGAATTCGTGGAAAAAAAGAGCGCGCCGTTTTCATCGAGAAGCTTTATGCAGAGGTTCGCGAGCGCGCTCCAGTCGCGGTTCAAGTCGAGGTCGGCGCGAGTTTTTTTTGAATTGCTGAACGTGGGCGGATCCAAAATTATCATGTCGAATTTTTTTTCGGCGCGAATCGCGTCTTCGAGAAATTCGAAAACGTCGCTTCGGAAAAATTTGAATTCGCTTTTTCCCGAAATTCCGTTGAGTGAAAAATTTTTTTTCGACCATTCAAGATAAGTGTTGGAAAGATCCACCGATTCGATCGCCGCAGCTCCTCCCGCCGCTGCCGCCACCGAAAACGAGGACGTGTAGCAGAAAAGGTTCAGTACGCGCTTTCCTTGCGAGCAGCTTTTTACGAGCGCGCGTGTTTTTCGCATGTCCAAAAAAAGTCCCGTGTCGATGTAGTCCGAAAGGTTGATGAAAAAAATCGATCCGCCTTCGAAAACATTTCCCGTGATTTGCGGATTCGCGTTTTGCCGCGCGGAAATTGCGTTCGCGCCTTGCGAAGAATTTTCTTTTGAATATTGCGAGCCGCCTTTTTCGTGCCTTCGGATTTTGCAGACGATGTGCGAGCGTTCGATGCCGAGCGCGTCCGAAAGCGCGGCGCAGATTTCCGAAAGCCATTGCGTTTCTTCCGCTTCGGATTTTTGATGCTGGGGCGGACGCTCGTAAAGGAAAATTTTTAGGTACGTCCGCGAAAGCCTTTTTTGCGCCGCGCCCGGAATGTTTTGGCTTTCGTCCTTTGCTTGGTTCGAGACGAACGCGAAGGCTTCTTGCGCAGAGCGAATTTCTTCGGGCAGAAATTCGTACAAGTCAATCGCCAAAGGAATTTCCGGAATGTCGCGGTCGTAGAGGCGAAAGCAGGTGACGAGATTTTTTCGCGCCCATTTTCGCAACGCCCTGAATTTTTTTTGCACGCGGTTTTTCAGCAGAGTCGCCTGATATTCGTTCCTTTCATTTTCTTCGTTCTTTTCAAATTTTTCCATAGAGCATTTTCCATGCGATTGAGCCGCGTCCCGGAAGCATGCTTTCGGGCGGAAACTCGTCGCGCTTGAAAAAGCGGGCTTCGGCGATTTCTTCTTCCTGCAAGACAAGCTCGCCGCCAGCGTATTCCGCGCTGTATGCCATCATAAGTTGGTCGGGGAAAGGCCAGCTTTGCGTTGAAAGCGGCTTGATGTTTTTCAGCGTGATTCCCACTTCTTCCTTTGCCTCGCGCTTCACGGCGTTTTCCGCGCTTTCGCCTAGTTCCACGAATCCTGAAATGTGCGAAAAGAATTTCGCGCCGAAATGTTTGTTGCGCACCAAAAGAATTTCGTCGCCGCGATAAATCATTACGATCACGCACGGCTCGATTCTTGGGAAAAGGCGGAAATGGCATTCGGGGCAAATGAGCGCGGTTTCGTTTTTGTCGTCGCAAAATGCCGCGCCGCATTTCGGGCAGTGGCGGTAAGTGTCGTGCCAAGAGACGATGCCTTTCGCGCGCAAGGCGAGCGGAGATTCTGCCTTGCTTTCAAAGCAGAATTCTCGCAGCGGAACGAAATCGAATTCTTTTTGGGAAGCGACTTCATTTTCGCTTTGGGATTCTTTTACCAATGCCGCGGCGTAGTTCTGCGGCGTTTCGCAAATCGCATCGCAAAGAAGTCCGCGCTCTTTTTGCCGCGCGACGAATTGTTCGAAAAATTCCGCGCCGGGAAGTTCGTAGCCGCCTTCTGGATTTTTTTTTGCGAGGATGTTTTTTCCCGAAAAAATGAAATGCGCCGCCGTGCTTTTTATTTTTGTTATCGCCATTGCGTCTCCAAATTTACTGCCGTTTTTTCTTTTCATTGCGGAACAGAAATTTTCGCTTCCGCTGGAGCTAGCCTCTGCACCGTTTCGCTTCCGTAAGGGGCTTCAAAAAGAAAACCTCTATACATTAAAAGAAAAATTTGATATAATGTCAAGATATGGATTTCAGTGAATTTTCATTGCACGAGGACCTTCTTAAAGGCATAGCAGCGGCTGGCTATGTAACGTGCACTCCTGTCCAGGAACAGGTTTTAAAGACGTCGCTTTCCGGGGACGATTTGTATGTTCAGTCCCAAACCGGAACAGGCAAGACGGCCGCATATTTGGTGCCGACAATTCAGGAATTGATTGCGAATCCCGAAAACTCTGGCAAGAAGGCTTTGATTTTGGTGCCGACGCGCGAGCTTGCGGTTCAAGTCGAGGAGGAGGCGAAGAATCTCGTTTCCGCGACGAAACTTTCCGCGTTCAGTTTTTACGGCGGCGTGGGATATTCAAAGCAAGTCGAGGCGTTGCAAAAGGGCGTCGATTTCATCATCGGAACTCCGGGGCGAATAATCGACCTCAAAAAAGGCGGGCAGCTCGACTTGAGCGCGGTGGCTTTCCTCGTGATCGACGAGGCCGACCGAATGTTCGACATGGGATTTTATCCCGACTTGCGCGAGATTCTCAAATTCATTCCGAATCCCGAAAGTCGCCAAACGATGCTTTTTTCCGCGACTCTCAATACTTACGTGAAAAATCTCGCTTGGGAATATACGCGCGACGCGAAGGAAATCACGATCGAAGCCGAGAACATCACGGTAGACGAAATCGATCAGGAATTGATTCACGTTTCGAGTGACAAAAAATTGCCTTTGCTTTTGGGAATTCTCGGAAAGGAAAATCCTGCGAGCGTTTTGATTTTCTGCAACACAAAGCGCGGCGCGGAAGTTCTCGGAAAGCGGCTCAAACTGAACGGCTATCAAAGCGAGTTTCTCATCGGCGACATGCAGCAGTCGAAGCGTCTTGAGGTGATGAATCGATTCAAGGAAGGAAAGGTCTCGATGCTTGTCGCGACGGATGTCGCCGCGCGCGGAATCGACGTTGACGATTTGGCGATGGTCGTGAACTATGATCTTCCGATTGAGCCTGAAAATTATGTCCACAGAATCGGACGCACGGCGCGCGCCGGAAAAAGCGGCAAGGCGTACACGTTCTGTTCGGAAAAGGATGTCTACGATTTGCCCGCGATCGAACGCTACATCGACAAGAAAATTCCTGCGATCGTTTGCGCGGACGACATGCTTTCCGAAGACAAGAGCAAGGGTGTCTACATAAAACTCGATTCCTACGGCTACGACGAGCGCGACGAATATCATTCGGGAAAAGGCGGGCGGCATTCGAAAGACTCAAGGCGGCGCGACGAAAAATCCTCGCGCAGGAAATTCGATCGCCCGCAAAAACGAAGCGATTCAAGGCGTTCCGATTTCCGTTCGGAAAATCGCGGCGCGAAAAAATCGTTCGAGTCGGAGCAGAATCTCGAAGGACTTTCTTTCGAAGAGAGAATGGCTGTCTACAAAAAAAAGTACGCGGGAAATTCCGTCTCCGAGCAAAGCGCGAATTTCGCAAAACGCGGCCGCGCGGAAGGCAAGGATTTTTCAAAGAAAAAGAATCGCAAAAATTCCGCTTCCAATTCCGCAAAGCCAAAATCGAACGCGCCGCGAAAAGGCGAAGTTTCGCGAAACGCGGATGTTCGGCAGGAAAAGAAAACGCTTGAGAATACGGGATTTTTCGCGCGTCTCAAAAAGCTTTTCGGCGGAAAGGGAAAATAAATCTGTTTTTGAAATTGAAAAATCCGTGAATCCGTGCTACAATGAATTGTGTCTCAAACTTTTTCGCAGCGGCAACGGATTTCTCAAACGCAAACCCAGCGCATGGGACAGCGGCAAATTCAGTCGCTCAATCTGCTTGCGATGGGCGCGGACGACTTGCGCGAGGAAATCTATGCGCAGGCGGAAAAAAATCCCGCTTTGGAAATCGAGGACGACGACTTTGAAAGCGGCGTGAAAAATGTGCGCCTGAAAACTTCGGTCGCTTCCGATTATTTGCGCGTCGGAAATGCGAGCGCGGCCGGCGAAGAAAAGTCTCGCGCGTTTCAGGAAGTTTTGGAAAGCCGCCCCGACGAGCGGCGCACTTTGTTCGATCATCTTATGGAGCAGCTTTCCGTCCTGCGAATTTCGCCCGAAGAAAACGCGCTTTGCAAAAAAATCATCGGCAATCTCGACGAGCGCGGCTTTTTCATTCTCGCGCCGGCAGCCTTGCTGAATCCTTCGCTTGGCGAGGACGCGCAGCTTTTGGAAAAATGCCTTTCAATTGTGCGCGGATTTGAGCCGAGCGGAATTTGCGTTGCGGACACAAGGGAAAGCCTTTTGCTTCAGGCAAGGCAAAAAGGCGGCGCGAACAAAGCCGCGCTTTTCTTGCTCGACGGCCATTTGGAATTTTTGGATCCGCCTCAGGCGCAAAAAGTTTTGAAGAAAATCCATGATTTTGCGAAGGCGCAAAACGCGCTTTTCGGCAACGCTCAAAGCAAGCCTTTCGGCGGCGCGAATTTTTCTTTTGAAAAAAATCTTTCGTTGTCCGAAGTGCAAGACGCGATTGATTTCATAAAAACGCTCGATCCTTTTCCGGCGAGAAATTTTTCTTCTTCCGCTTCGAATTACATTTCGCCCGATATTTTCGTGGAAAAAATTCCTTTTTCCGCCGAGGAATTTGATTTTCAAAAACGCGAGATTCCTGCTGAAAATGATTTTTCATTCAAAATCCGGATTTCCGACAAATTGATTCCGCGCGTGAAAATTTCTTCGGAATTTATTTCCGCGCAAAAAAATTCCGAGTTCGCGAAAGAGGCGGTGAAGGCTGCGAACGTATTTTTGGAAAGCCTTGAATTCCGCGCGACAACTTTGGCGAACGCCGCGATGTCAATCGTGCGGCATCAGATGGAATTTTTCAAGCGCGGCCCGGGGCATCTTTCGCCGCTTCGCCAACAGGATGTGGCGGAAGAAATCGGCGTTCACGAAAGTACGGTTTCTCGAATGGCGCTTTCGAAATTCATTCAGTGCGAATGGGGAATTTTTCCCGTGAAATATTTTTTTACGAACGCGCTTTCCGTTTCGGCGAAAGAAATTTTGCCAGAAAAAATTCAGCCTTCGCAAAACGAAAATTCTTCGGGCGATTTTGTTTCGAAGGAAAACGTAAAATTCGAAATCCAAAAAATTCTTCAAGAACATTCGGGCGAAAAATCTTTGAGCGACCAAAAAATCGCGGACATGCTTTCGGAGCGCGGCATAAAAATCGCGCGGCGCACCGTCGCAAAATATCGCGCGCAATTGGACATCAAATCTTCGTATTTTAGGGATTGACAAAAATTCTTGAAAATTTTGTTTTACTTTTTTGAAAATCCGTGTTATAGTTATTTGAGATTGAAATTTTTAAGCGAGGTGTTTTATGAACAAGACGGTTAATGCGGTGGGATTTGAACTGGAACAAAAACAGTCCGATATGATAGAAAAAAAACTCAAGCGGCTCGACTACGCCGAAGATTTGGTAATCGACTTGATTTTGCGCGTGAAGCATGACAAGCAGTACAGTTTTGACACGACCGTGAATTTCCGCTGGGGAGCGCAGGCGCATGTTTCGGGCGAGGACTACGATTTTGCCGCCGCGCTCAACAAAATGATGGATGTTTTGGACAACAAAATCAACAAGGAAAAGGAAAAAGTTCAGCAAAAAGGCTGATGCCTAATCCTTGAAATTCGAAATTAAAATCGTCGCGCGAGTTTTTCACAAAAGAACAAGTGAAAAACTCGCTAGCAAATCTTTGATTCGCGCGGAGGGTTTGTTGATTTGCGATGCAAGCCAAGAGCTTGCGTTGTATTTTAGCGGCAATTTTAAATGTTTTAAACATTGCAATTCGCGAATTCCACTTGCGCAAATTTCGTAAATTGTGTATAGTGTTCTTATGGGCGAACGAAAATTCACGGTGCTTGATCTCTTGAATCTCGAGCTTTCCGATTATGACGCGATAAATTTGCGTTGTGTCGCAGGAAGGCGAGGGCTTTCGCGGGACATCACGGGAACTGACATTGGTCGTCCTGGATTGGGGCTTTCGGGATTTTTCGAAGGCTTCGCTCGTTCTTCGATTCAGCTTTTTGACGAAGGCGAAGTCGCATATCTGAACAAACTTTATGCCGAACAGCGCACCGATACTATCAGACAATTTTTTTCATATTCTGTTTCCTGCTGCGTTTTTGTTTCCAATGGCGAGCCGACTCCCGACTTCATTGAAATCGCCGAGGAATTTTCCTGCGCGATTTTTGTCACGAATTTGAATCTTTCCGAATTTATTACGAGAATCACGCGAATCTTTTCGAATGTTTTTGCGCCGCGCAAAACTATGCACGGCGTTCTTGTGGAAGTTTTTGGCGTGGGAATCATGCTCGGCGGACATTCGGGCGTGGGAAAAAGCGAGACTGCGCTTGAACTTGTGGAACGTGGTCATCGTCTCGTCGCCGACGACATCATCGAAATTCGCTGCGTAAACGGAAATATGATTTTGGGACGCGGCGCGAATTCCTTGATAAGCCACCACATGGAAATCCGCGGCATCGGAATTGTGAACGTTTCGCGGCTCTACGGAGTTGGTTCGATTCGCGAGCAAAAGGAAATACAATTGGTCGTGGAACTCGAGGAATGGGATCAGAACAAAATTTATGACAGGCTTGGAACGGCGAAGAAAAGCGTGGAACTGCTGGGCGTGAAAATTCCAGCCGTGGAAATTCCCGTGCGTCCCGGACGAAATCTCCCGATTATAATCGAAGCCGTTGCGATGAACGAGCGGCTCAAGAAAATGGGCTATGACAGCGCGCGGGATTTCAACCAAAATGTATTGCGCTGGATTGAAATGGGAGCCGCGCAGAATGCGTATTACGGAACGGAAGATACGTATTGATGTTGAAAATTCACGCGCTGGTTTTGGTGCGGATTTTTGTTGCAAAGCGAAAAATCGCGATGTATAAATTTTGAAAAAGGCTCGAAGTTAAATTCAGCGGCGATGTTTTGACGCTGAATTCAAACATTCGTATAATTAAAATTGGAGGTCAAAATCATGATCGAAAAAATTATGACTGTAAAAAATCGCGCTGGAATCCACGCGCGTCCGGCTTCATTGATCGCGCAGACTGCGAACAAATTTTCCAGCGAAATCACGTTGGAAAAAGACGAAATTGAAGTGAACGCGAAGTCGATTATGGGTGTCATAGCGATGGCGGCCGGCTACAACACTACGATTGTGCTAAAGGTGGAAGGCGACGACGAACAGGATGCGGCAGCCGCGATTGAAAGACTGTTCGAGACGAAATTCGAGGAGGAATGAGTGAAGGAAATCACGCAAGTTCAAAAAAATGTCCTCGACTACATTTCAAAATTCATCGATGAGAATTCCTACCCTCCGACGGTGCGTGAAATAAGCGAGCATTTCGGAAAATCGATTCGCGCGGTTCAGGACAATATGATGGCCTTGCAGAGAAAGGGCTATATTTCGCTCGTGAGGAAAAAGTCGCGCTCGATAAAAATCCTGATGGATGACGCGGAAAAGGAAGGCGGCCTTTTTATGGAAAAAGTTCCGCTTCTCGGAACGATCGCCGCCGGAAAGCCGCTTTTGTGCGAGGAAAACCTTGACGGATATGTCACGCTCACCGAGCCTTTCATACGTCCGGGAAAAAGCTATTTCGCGCTGCGCGTTCGCGGCCAAAGCATGGTGGGCGCGGGCATTCTCGAAGGCGACCTTGCCATCGTGGAGCAAAGCTCGGAGGCGGTGGACGGGCAGATTGTCGTGGCGGTCATCGAGGACGCGATTACGCTCAAGCGTTATTTCAAGGAATCGGGACGAATCCGGTTGCAGCCCGAAAATCCCGCGTTCAATCCGATTTATTGCACGAGCGACTTGCGCATCGTGGGAACGCTCGCCAACTTGGTGCGCACGTACTGAAATGTCGCTCTATTTGTACAGCGGGCCGGAATTCGGCGGGCGAGACGATGCGGTTTTGGCGGTGAAAAATTCGCTTCAAAAAAAATTCTCCTCGTGTGAATTCTATTCATATTATTCCGTGGAAACTCCAATCGCGGACGCGATGCAAAAATTGTACGGCGCGTCGCTTTTTTCCGACGCCACTTGCGTTGTTTTTCACGGCGCGGAGCAAATCAAAAAAAAGGAAGATGTCCAGAAAATCGCGGACTGGGCGAAGACCGCCCCCGATTCGAGCGTTCTGATTTTGGTGAGCGACGAAATTTCATGCGACGCGAAATTGGAAAAAATCGTGCCGAAGGAATGCCGCCGCCAGTTTTGGGAAATGTCCGAAGATGACAAATTTGCTTGGCTCAAAAATTATTTTTCCAAAAACGGCTATTCGATCGAAAACGACGCTTGCGAGGAAATCCTCGACTTGGTGGAAAACAACACGCAGGCTTTTAGGAACGAATGCTCGCGGTTTTTCGTGTGCTTTCCGCAAGGCGCGAAAATTACCGTGGAAAACGTGGATTCGCTCATCGAGCATGGTCGCGAGGAATCGGCGTTCACGCTTTTTGACGCGATGTCCGACGGCACAAGGCAGCCTTCGGAACGCCTTGAAAGCGCGCTCGGAATCCTGCAAAAAATCCGCCTTTCGAAAGACTCTTCAAGCGTGATGATAATTTCGGGGCTTTCGTACTGCTTCCGAAGGCTTTCCGCATGGCACGCGCTCAAAGCCGCCGGCAAGACCGACGATTTTTCGCTCAAGACGAACGGCTTTGCGAGCAGAAAAAGTCGCCGCCAATATTCCGCCGCCGAGCGCGTCTGGAATTTGGGGCAAAGCGCGGCAATCTGCGCGTTGCTTTCCGAAACCGACATGCAAATCCGTTCGGGAGGCGCGGGCATGGAGGACACTCTTTTGCAAATGCTTCTATATGAAATCATAATGAAGCGCGGCGCGAGGATTGCGAATTATAGTTGATAGTTATTATTTAATAGTAATAGTTGGCAGCGCGGCAAGGATTGTAGGGGCTGGCGAAGCCAGTTCCGAAGGTAGCACGAAGTGCGGACGTAGGAATGGAGCGATAGCGCAACCCCGAAAAGCCTGGTTTTTGTAACGCGAAGCGTGACAAAAAGCCGCCCAAAAACTATTAACTATTCTATATTAAATTTTAACTAAAATTCTCTTTCGTTCAATTTTTCTTTGAGCGAGTTCAGCTCTTCGGCGGTGAACGTTATGCCTTTGCCCATTTTCTGATGGTCCGCGCTCCAAGGACGCAGGTCGTATTTTGCGGGGCGGTCTCCCCATGAAACGCGGTTCAGCTCGGTTTTCCAGCCGCCTTTGCCTTCCGAAATTACGGCGATGTGCTCTTCGATTTTGAATGTGAATTCGTCCATTTTCATTTTCTCCCATAAAAAGTTGACGACATTTCAGGCAACTTTTTATCATATTTTCTAATATATAATATACAATTTTTTGCGAATCTTTTCACGCAAAATCAAACGAAATTCAAAAAAAACTTGTATTATTTTTTTGAATGTGTTACAATTTATATTATTTAATTTTGTTTCGGGGGGAATGATGAAAAGAATTCTGATTTTTTCGTGCGTTGTTTTCGCGCTGATTTTCGCGTCATGCAAATCGACCGAACAAGGCACTTCGAACAGCCTCGTGGATTCGTCCGTGGCTGTGAAAGATGATTCTGAGGAAGACGAAAATTCGGAAAAAAATTCGGGAGATGATTCTCGCGGCGGCGAAATGCTTTCCCAAACCGAGGAAGCAAGGAAAAAGGCTTTGGATGCCGGCGCGAAGGAAGCCTATCCCGAAGCGTTCGCCGCGCTTGACGCAGCCTATGACGCGCTCAAAAATCTTGACGGCGTGAATGTCGATGCGGAATTGCTTGAACTGAAATTGCGCTACGAGGCTTTGGAAAAAGCGGCAAAAGCTCGCGCGCTCAAAAAGAAAATTGACGATGAGAATTTGGCGCAGAATTCTCCTGCCGACTATGAAAAAGGCGAGAATGCGCTTCAAGAATTTGATTCGCTTTTGGGCGATGTTTTGTCGAACGTAAAGGAAATTTCCGAGAGCCTCAAAAAGAACAGCGATTCGATTTCCGATGTGAAAAATGCCGTGGGCGCGCCTTCCAAAAAACTCGTTTCGAAAGCCAACGAAGCCTACGATTCTTATTATGCGGTCTATCTCAAGTCGTACAAGAAATTTGCCAATTCCGAACGTTCGAATGCGCTGACGCAGAAAAAACGCGCCGACAAAGTTTTGGCGCAAGTGGCTCGCAAGGAAGAATACAAGTCTTTCGCGCAGCTGATTACCAAAGGCGATTCTCAATATTCCACTTCAAATCCCGAAGGCGCGTACAATTCCTACAAGGAGGCGACGGTTTCGTTCAGGACGCTTGCCGATGATGTTGAACAAAAACGTGCCGCGGCGCAAAAGCGGATTGACGAGGCAAAGGAAAAAGTTCGCGAGGTGGAAGCCTACGCGCTCAACGCCGACAAGGTGAATCCGCTCGAGGAAAAAGTGGAAGGAATCGAGGATGCCGAAACTGTTCTTTTGGAAGTGGACAATTTTGAAAATCCCGAAGAACAGGTTATTGAAATCGATGAAAAAATTGAAGGAGATGTTCAATGAGGAAAATCGCAGTTGCAATTATCGCGTCGCTTTGCGCAATGTGCGCGGCGTTCGCGGTGAGCTATAAAAATAATACTTATCAAAAACTTGCGGAAGAATATGCAAAAAAGGCAGATGTTGCGTTGAATGCGGGTGAATATGATTTGTCCGAAGAATACGCGCAAAAGGCTGCCGAAAACGCGCTGCTTTCCAAGGCGTTCATCGACAGCATGAATGCGCGCTATCACGCACAGACTGAAATCGCGGCGGCAGAAGAAAAAATGAAGTGGGCGAAAAGCATCAATGCGGAAGCGACGTTCCCCACGGCGTATTCGGCAGGACAGGAATCCTTGGACAATGCGAAATCCGCGTTCGAGCGTGAGGATTATGAAAGCGCGCTCAAATATGCGAGAGCCGTGAATGAGGCTTTGGCTGGCGTTTATGAAGTGGTTCCGCTTCCGAAATTTTATGTCGTGCGTCCATGGGCGGAAAACAAGGATTGCTATTGGAACATTTCGGGGCGAAAGTATGTCTACAACAATCCGCTTTTGTGGGAAAATTTGTATCAAGCCAACAAGGAAAAAATGCCTCGTCCGAATGACCCGAATTTGATTTTGCCCGGAATGAAAATGGAAATTCCGAGCATCGCGGGCGAACTGCGCGACGGCACTTACGATTCCAAAAAGGATTACGAGACGTTCAATCGCTAGCGTTTCGCCTCGTGCTGGCGGTAAAGTTCGAGCGCGGCCACCATGAGCGCGTGCGGATATTCCGCGCCGCCCATTTTCGCGAAAACTTCGGCTTTGGGAATCTTGATGTAATTCAAGAATTCATCGTGGTCGAGGCTTTGCGTTCCTCCGGCATGCAAGTCTTCCGCCAAAAAAACATGGAAGCGGTTCGCGAAAAGCGCGGGGTTTGGGTTCATCGTTCCGAGGTGGACGAGGCGGCCTGCCGAAAATCCAGTTTCTTCCATGAGTTCGCGCCGCGCGCCTTCTTCGGGCGACTCATCGCTTTCGATTACGCCGCCCGGAAATTCCACGCTCAGCCCTTGGTGTCCGTGCCGCCATTGCTTTACCATGAGAAAATCGTCGCCCAAAACCGGAATCACCGTGGCCCAGTCGCGCGCCTTGAGGACGATGTAGTCGCCTTCTTGACCAAGCGGCGAAACGCTGTGCGCCTTCGTCACTTTGAAAACCGGCGTTTCCAAAATTTCCTCGCTTGAAGTTTCCTTCCAAATCAAATCAGAATCTTTCATTTTTAAACGCGCCTCCAGTTTTTCGCAAGTTTCGCTATGCCATCGTTTGACAAATTGTGCGATATGTTTTATTATATTATAGTCGATATTTAAAAAAAATGTTTTAAATCTGCGTGAAATTCGCGCAATGCGGGAGGAAAAAATGGCGATAGTTGCGATGGCGCGTCAAGTGGCGGCTCTCGGAGACGAAATCAGTGCGGAAGTCGCGAGACTTTTGGGCTACAAATTCATCACGAAAAAGGAAATCGAGCAAAAAATTTTGGACAACGGTTTTCCTGCGGAAAAGCTCCACAAATACGACGAAGTGAAGCCGGGATTTTTCGCGTCGTTGGCGAAGGATCGCGACGAATATTTGTATTGCCTCCAGACCGCGATTTTGGAAAGCGCGGCGGAAGGAAACTGCGTTTTGATTGGGCGCGGAAGCGCGTTCGTTTTGGAGGAACTTCCGAATCTCGTTTCTTTCAGGTTCGTCTCGAATTATGACGTGCGGCTTTCGCGGCTTGAAAACGAATTCAATTGGAACGAAAAGCAGGCAAAGCAGCGCATCGAGGAAAGCGACGCGAATCGAATGGGATTCCACAAGAATTTTTTCAACATCGATCCTGAAGATCCGACGCACTACCACATGGTCGTGAACAGCGGCAAGATGGATTTGCAGGGCGCGGCGGCCGTCATAGTTTCGATTGTGCGCGCGTACATCACGAGCGAGCGCGAAGAGGCGGGCGCGAAAAAAATCCAGGAATTGCTTTTGGCGCAGCGTCTCGTGAATTCCTTGATTTTCGAGCACAAGGTGAACATCAATTTTTTGCACGCCGTGGTCGTGGACAAAAAAATCGTCTTGCAGGGAATCTCGGATTCCGGCGCGTGCGTGGAAAAGGCTTTGGTTTTGGCGCGAAAGGCTTATCCTGAATATGCGGTGGAATCCGCGGTGAGCGTCGTGCAGGATTTTTCGTCTTATAAATAAGTTGGCGTTGTCCGAAAAAATTGCGAAAGCGATGCGTTATCCTGCGAATGTATATTTGAATTTGGCGTTTCTCTTTTTCGGCGCGTTTTTGGGATGCGCTGCATGCATCGTTGTGGGCAAAATTTCGCGACGAAAATATTTTAAATTTCGCCTTTCGCTTTCGCTGCTGCTTTTGGTGACAGCGGCGATTTTTTTTGCGTTGTTTTTCAACGAGGCGAGATTCCAGTCGTTTTGCGCGGATTTTGTTTTGGAATATGTGGAACGCCGTTTTCCCGCGCTTCTTTTGTATGCCGCCACAGGCGCGATTTGCGCGGCATTTTTGCGAAGCGTTTTTCCGATCGTTTCCGTGCTTTACATTTTGTTCACGTTTTGCTTTGGAATTGCGCTTTACAAAAGGCTTCCGCAGCCGCAGAATTTCACGCTCACAGTAGGCGAGACTTTTTTGTGCGACGAATCCAGCGGAAGGGAATATGAAATTTTTTCAGGGAAAAATTTGTCCGAAACGGACGCGGAATGCGGCGTGGCTTTTTTTGTTTATGAGATTGGAGAAAACGCGATTTTTCCTTTGCCGCATATTTGGTATGAAATTGCTGGCGCGACCTTGCGTAATTCTTCCGGCGAATTCCAAAAAATTCCTGGCGAAGATTTTTCATCGCGAAAAATTTTTGTCACGAAAAATTCCGACAATTTTTTTAAGAAAATTTTTTATGGAATTTGTGATGCGATTTTGGACGACGCGCGTTTGGAAATTTTCGCGCTCCCGGAGCAGGAAATTTTTCCCGCGCTTTACAAAGTTGAAGTTCGGACGGAACTTTCGGATTTTCGAGTGGCGTTTGAAAAAATAATGTGATGCGAAAAATCGCGCTAAAATTTCGCGCGTTAAATATTGCAAGTGCGAAATTGAGATTCCGCATTTGTTTTTAGGAAAGAAAAATGAAAACTTCGAACAAATTCACGCTTGCGCGTATTGTCGCGGCTCCGATAATTTTCGCGCTTTATTTTTTGCCCGAATGGTTGGGCTCGGAGCTGCTCGGTAAGATTGTTTCCGTCGCGCTTATTTTGATTTTGCCGTTTGTCGAGCTTACGGATTATTTCGACGGACATTTCGCGCGGAAGCATAACGAGGTGAGCGATTTCGGAAAAATGTTTGATCCTTTCGCCGACGTTTTTTTGCACCTTTCGATGTTCACTTGCTTTGTTTTCAGCGGCTACATGCATCCGGTTTTTTACGTCTTGATTTTGTACCGCGAATTCAGCCAGAATTTTTTGCGGATGGTCGCGGCGAAAACCGGAACTGCAATCGCGGCGCGGAAGGGTGGCAAATTGAAGACGGTTTTTTACGTGGCGAGCTGCTTCGTGGCTTTGGCGCAAAATTGCCTTGCGCGGACGGGACTTGCCGCCGCTTGGGGCGTGAACATGGTCGCGTTCAATTTGGCGGGGCAGGCGATGTTCGCCGTCTGCGTCGTGCTTTCGTATGCGAGCTTTTTTGACTATTTGAAAAACTTCGGGCACGTTTTGAAGGAAGCGGCGGATTAGTTATTAGTGAATAATGAATAGTTAATAGTTAATGATGAATAGGGAATAGTTGGGTGGTCGCTTTGGTAGGCTCAGCGAGCAATTCGAGTCGTTACCGAGTTTTGGAGGAGGCTCAAAGTTCGCTGAACGGAATTATATTTTTCGTTTTTTCCGTGTGCGCTCCGAGACTTTTTTGCATCCAAATCATGTCGAACCATTTTCCAAATTTGAATCCGCATTGCGAAAAATGTGCCGCCTTTTTAAATCCCATTTTTTTGTGAAATTCTTCGCTTGCGTTCGTCAAGTATTGGCTGGATTTTGAAGCGTGCGCGATGCATGCGTTCATATTCAAAATGTTTTGCGAGCGCAGAATGTTTTCCAAAGCGGAATAAAGTTTTCTTCCAAGACCGCGCCGCGCGTAGCCTTGCTTCAAGTAAATCGTTGTCTCAACGCACCAATTGTAGGCGGCTCGATCTTTGAAAGGCGCGGCGTAGGCGAATCCCAAAATTTCATTTTCGCATACCAATACCAGGTAGGGGTATGTCTTGAGAGTTTCGGAAATCCGCTTTTTGAAATTCGCAATGGAGGGAACTGTGCATTCAAAACTGATTGCCGTGTTTTTGACATAAGGCGCGTAAATTGCAAGCAATTCCTTTGCGTCGTCCGGCACTGCCGCGCGAATAAAAGTTTTCGGCAATCTAATTGGCTCAACCAAATCCAAAAGTTCCTTGAAATTTTCGATTTTGGCATCGTAAGTTCGCGCGTTTCCAAAACCATAACTTGCCCAAATAAATTTTATTCCTGCTTCCTTGCATGCCTCGCGGTCGCCTTCTGTGTCGCCGACATAGACTGGCTTTTTGAGATGATTTCGTTCGCACAAAATGCGCAAGTTTTCCGACTTGTATTTTTTCGTGTCGCCGTAGCATTCGTGGTCGCGGATGAAATTCTCGATTCCAATTTTTTTCATCGTAAGCTCGATGTATCCGCTTTGGCAATTTGAAACGATGTAGATGTTGAAACGCTCGCTCAATTTTTTTATCGTGGAAACGACGTTCGGGAATTCGATTTTCTTTTCGTTTGCAATGAGCGCGATTTGTTCTTGCTCGCAGCATTCGTCCATCAATTTTGTTTTTTGCGACTTGCTCAAATTCGGCCAAAGGCTGTCGGCGATTTTGTCCATCGGCTTTCCGAATTCGCTTTTAAGATTTTTGGCGTTCACATTTTTTGCGGGCAAGGCGAGTTTTGAAATCGCCTTGTTCCAAGCCTCGGCCACAACGCCCGTCGTGTCCCAAAGCGTTCCGTCAATGTCCAAAATTATCGCGTCGGTTTCAAATTTCATTCGGAAATTATAACAGAAAAAATTGCGCCAGTCAACAAAGAAGCAAAGGCGCGAAGTGCCAAGTCGAACTTGAAATTGCGGCGGAATTCTGCTATAATTTTCTCTACAGGAAGAATGGCGGACGAAATTTGTTTCGCTAGGACTTGCATTTTTTGTTGCTCGCATAGCGTCAAGTTTTTTGACACGCGCCGAAAAACATTCGCGATTTTTCAAAATCGCAATTTATTATAGAAGTTGGTTTTGTTATGAAAAAAGTTTTTAAAATTTCGCTTCAATTTTTTTTGTTGTTTTCATTAAATTTGAATTTTGTGTTTCCCGCGAATTTGCCAGACGACATTACTTTTTGGAGTGACTTTCCGCATGAAATTTTGGCGGACGCGCTCGTGGAAAAAATGAGCGACGAAGAATTGTACGCGCAAATATTGATGTTCGGTTGGGCGGGCGCAGAACCTTCTCGCTTGCTGAATTCTTGGGTGAGCGAACGCGGCTTGGGAAGTGTGAAAGTTTTCGGCTGGAATACGGACAGCATTCGCCTTGTGGCGCGTTCTGTAAAATCGCTTCAACAAAAGACTTTGGCGCGGCGTTTCAAAATTCCGCTTTTCGTGGCGACCGATCAGGAAGGCGGATGGATTCGGCACGTCAAAGGAAGCACGAGCGTCACGCCTGGAAATTTGGCGATTGGTGCGAGCGGCTTTCCGCGTGATGCCTATTATTCTGGATTGTATATCAATCGCGAAATTGCTGCGTTGGGAATAAATATGAATTTCGCGCCGACTGTAGATTTGTACACGGACAAACGCTCGACAATAATCGGGACGCGCTCGTTCGGTGAAGATCCGCGCAGCGCGGGAATTCTAGGAGCTGCGTTCGCGCAGGGAAGTTTGGATGCCGGCGTGATTCCGACTGCAAAACATTTTCCCGGACACGGCGACACTCCGAATGATTCGCACGGATATTTGCCTAGCATTCAAATTGATGCGGAAACTTTTGAAAACCGCGAGCTTGTTCCATTCAAATATTTAATCAAGGCTGGCGTTCCCGCCATCATGAGCGGACATTTGAGTTTTCCAAAAATTCGTTCCAATGGAGAGCCTGCAACTTTGTCCGAATTTTTTCTTACCGAAATCTTGCGAAATCGCCTCGGCTTTGAAGGCCTCATCATCACCGACGACATGATGATGAACGGCGGCACGCTTTATGCTGGCTCTCTTTCCGTGGCGTTCAGAATGGCGGTTGAGGCGGGCAACGACATTGTGATTTCTTCGACGACGGCGCAATTGGACGAGCCGCTTTGGAACGCGAATTTGAGCTTGATGAAGACCGATGAAAAATTTCGTGCCAAAGTGAAGGCGGCTGCTCGGCGAGTGATTTACGAAAAGCTGAAATATTTCAAAGGAAAAAATCCCGCGCCGCTTTTTCCCGATGAAAACAAAATATCCGAAAGAATTCCCGATAAAGATGGCGAGAAATTTTTCTTTGAACAAGCCTGTCGCTCGATTACGATTTATCGCAGAAATTCTCAAGGTTTGAAAAAATCCGATTTTGGAAGAGTTCTGCTTTGCGGAAGCGAGCCGCAATTTTTTTCTTCGGGAAAAGAACGGTGGCCAAATTCAGGTGAATTCCGTTTTAGCTATTCTATGGGTCCGAACGAAACGCAATGGGCTTCGGACAACATTTTGCAAACGGCTTCTAATTATGACACGATAATTTTTTGCGTGGCGGATGCGAACAGCGCGCGCGTGGCTCAGACTTTGCGCATCCTTTCGCGGCAAGGAAAGCGCGTGATAATTTTTGCGATAATGTCGCCGGTTTTGGTCGCGGATTTTGACTGGGCGGACACAATCTTGCTCGGCTACAGCTATTCGCCATATAGTTTGGAAGCTTTGGTCGGCGCGTGCGCGGGTGAATTCGAGCCGCAAGGAATCGAGCCAATCAGCAACGACTGATTCGTGCGGATGGGGGAAGGCGATGCTTGCGTCGAGGTAAGTTGATTTCTGGCGAGCGCGCTGGCTCGTTTGATTTTTAAAAATTAGGAATCTCGCGGATTTTGTTGTACTTCCAATCGTAGCCGTGCGTGCTCGGTCGCAAACCTTGGACGCGCTCGTTTTCCGCGCGGAGTTGGTCGGAAATCAATTTTTTGAAAATCGTCATCAGTGGCTCGGCATCAACATTTTGCGCGACGATTTTTGCCGCCTTCAATTCTTTAATCAAATAGTAGCAAGTTTCAATCGTGGAAACGCATTCAGGGCGCGGCTCGTGTTTGAACGTAAAAATCGAAGAATAATTTTTCGCGAACGAAAGTTTCGGAAGGCGCAATAGAAATTCATTGTGTTCGATAATTTTTCGCGAGCAAAACCAAGTCGCGTCGATTATGATTGGCATCAAAATTTTTCGCGCGGAAATCGCACTCGCCGAAATTTTTTCATTTTTATTTTCTTCGGAATTTTTCGGCAAAAGCAGTTTTATAAAATTTTCGTCGTTCACGTTCCACGCATCGTTTCCTGGATACATCAAAACAGGAAGAAAATTTTCGTCGCCGAGCAAATCAAAAAGCCGCGCGTTCTGCGAAAATTCCAAGCCTTGCAAAATTTCAGAATTGGCAAGGCAAATGTGCGCGAGCCTTCCAGTTCCGGTGCGCTGGCGTTTGGCTTCTTTCGGATGCATCAAAAAAATGAATTTAACGCCCGCGTCAATTTGCGGCGTGGCGAACGAGCAGAGACAGAATTCTTTTGGACGAAAACATTTGTAGCAACGCATTATGCGTCAATCGAAAAAAGTGCGCCCGCGCTTGGACGCGCACCGTTCAATGCGAACGCCGCTTGCGAAGTTCTTACGGTTTGTTCGATTTGTTGCTGATAATTTTTTATGAGCGCGTCGGCTTGCTCTTCCGAAACTTGCAATACTTTCTGAGTGTCTGGGCTGGATTTGATTCGCGAAAGATTTTCAATCAGCGTGTTGAGAATTTGGATTTTTGAAAGCGAAACTCCGTGTTGTCCATTCCGAGCGGCTATTCCTGAAATATGGTCGAATTGAGCGTAAATGACTGAGGTCGGATTTACGGGCACGAAAAGTTTTCCGCTCAAGCCATTTGCCGAGACAGGATAGCTGTACGGATTCAAATTTCGGATGTTCGAAACCATTTTTCACTCCAAATAAAAACCTTGAGCGATTTTTCAGCATTCCAAAAAATCTCAATTTCGAAAATCTTGAAAACGCGAATTTTTTACGCCTCTACTTTATTATCGGAGTTGTGGAAAAAATGTTTAGCATTCATTAATTTTTAACAGTGAAGACAGTATGAACTTCTGAATTGTCAAAAAAATTATGCTGCAAGACGCGAGCGTTTTTTAGCGTTCAAGAGATTTGCTTTGTATGCTTTGCTCGATGAATTCTGCGTAACGCTCCGAAAGCGTCATGGATTGCGAATCGCTTTTTTGCGCGCATTCTTCGATGAACGGAATTACGACGCTTCGTTTTATGACATTCCAATTTTCAGGAAAAATTTGCGGTGCGGAAATTTTTTCGCCCAAAGGAAGATTTGATAAAAGCGCGCGGTAATGAATAGGGAAGAATTTTTGATTCACGCTTTGCATTGAAGAAAATCCGCCCGCGATTCCGAATGTTTGCGTGTGCAGTTTCATCGCGAATTTTCGCTCGAGCATTTTTTTCTGCGAATCTTCGTTCATAAACCAAAGCATGAATTTTTTCGCGGCGGCTTTGTTTTTGCTCGCGGAATAAATTCCCATCATTACAGCGTCGTCTTCGATTTGAATTTTTCCGTCATTGCAAATCCAATGAAAGTCAATTTCCTTGAACTGATCTTCCGTAAGCGAAAATATTTGGTCGCTTGTGGCATACGCGAAAAGACTTCGTCCGCTTTGCACTTGCTCGTAAAAAGGCGTGTAAAGAAAATTGAACGCGAAATCCAATTCGTTGCGAACGCCGCCGTTTATTTGCTCGCTCCATTCGCTTATTGAATTTGCGGCATTTTGAAACGCATCTTCCGTGTATGCGAATTCGCCGTCTTGAACGACGTAGTTCACTCCGGCATTTTTTAGAAAAAGATAAAGGAAATCGGGATTCCAATGCGGCCCAAACGCCATCGCGCTGTACGCGCCCGCGCCATCCTTTTTGTTGAATTTTTCGGAAATTTCTTTGATGTCGTCGAAAGACAAAAATGCGTTTCGCACGTAACCGTAATTGTCCGTTTGGAAAACGAGCGCGGGCAAATTGAAACTCACTGGAAGCAAATATTGTTTTTCTTTATATTTCCCTGATTCCAAAATCGAAGAATAGAAAATTTCTTTTGAAAGCGTGTTCTTTCCGAAAAGCGAATCAATGCGGGAAAAATATTTTTTTTGCATTCCGCTTCGCAAAAACGCGCCCGCGATTATGTCGGGTCGCCGCTCGTTTTTTGCGGGCGGCAAAGAGCCTGTCAAGTCGTCCTTGTAAATCGCGACGATTTTTACTTTGTCCTGGCTTGAATTGAAAAGTTCCGTGTACGAAACAAAATCCACGCAATCCGTCCAAAGCACGAGACGCGGAACTTTGTTTGCGCACGAAAAGAGCAAGGTCGAAAAAATCGCCAGGAAAAAAATCCGCTTCATTCTACAATTCTTCTGCGGCTTTGTAAATCATCTCGTAGACAAAATCGATTTTTTCTTCTTCCAGCGAACTGAACGCCACGCGCAAAGTTTTTTCGTCGATTGAAACAGTTCCAATTCCGTATTCGTTCAAAAGTTTTTTCCGCAAATCTTCGGCGTTTTTTCCTTTCAGGGCAAAGCTCATAAAATAGCCGGAATTGAACGGCAAGGCTTCGAGCGTGTCCGACTTGTGCGAATCCACGAACGCGCGAACTTTTTTGTAACGGCCTTCGAGGATTTTTCTGAACTGCAATTTTTGCGTCTCGAAATTTTCGTCGTCCATCGCGCGAAGAATCAGCGACTGTGAGGGGGTGGCCGCGCAACTCACCGACGAGCGAATCACGCCCATGAGTTTCGTTACGAGTGCCTTGTATTGCGCATCCGAAAATTCGGGATTTCCGAAAGTCACGAATCCCGAGCGGAATCCCCACACGAAATCTTCTTTTGTCGGGCCGTCGATTTTCACCGCCAAAATATTTTTGTGCAAATCGCAAGTGTAGGCGAAAAGCGATTGCTCTTCGATTGAATCTTCGTAGTTCAAGCCGAAATAAGCGTCGTCGCTGATGGCAAGAATTTTCGTTCCGCCTTCGGCCACTTCTTTGAGAATGTCGCAGATTTTTTTCGCCTCGGATTTTGAAGGCGAATATCCCGAAGGATTTTGCGGAAAGTTCAGGAGAAGCCGAACGCTTTTTTTCTCGGCTTCTTTTTTGACCGCTTTTTCGAACGAATCCAAATCGAATTTTCCGTCCTTGAACATATTGAATTGATGGAACTCCGCACCGCGTCGCGCCTGACAAATGAGCGCGTAATTGTCCCAGCACGGATCCGCCGAAAGAAGCGGCTTCGTCTCGTCCAAGAACAAATCGGAAATGTATGAAATTCCTGCGGTGAGTCCCGGCACCAAAACAGGAAGCGAGAATTTTTTTTCTTTGAGCGAAGGATTTTTTTTCAAAATGTTTTGCTTCCAAGCCTCGCGCAATTTTGGACTTCCGGCAGTGGGCGCGTAGCCCACGAGTTCCGACGAGGAAAGTTCGGGCGCGAATTTGTGAATCGCGTCGAGCATCGCGGGCTTGCCTTCAACAATCGTCGTGCCGATTGTTCCGTTCGCGACTTTGCCCAATTCCTTCGCCTCGTTGCTTTGCGCTATGATTCCGTTGGGGAAATAAATTCGCTCGCCCAAATCCGAAAAAAGTTCTGCCGCCGCAGTTCCCTTCAAAGTGTCGTTCAGTTCTTTTGCCAATTCGTTCAACATATTATAATAGTATGCAAAAAATACGATTTTTGTCAATGAAAATTTTGCATAAATATGCAGTGGAAATTGGTGGTAGTCAGGAACAAGCTGTAAGCCTTGCGTACGAAACACGCTTGCATTTCAGATTGCGCCGCATTTCTCTTGTTATTTTCCTCCTGTTAATTTCTGATACATACTCATCAATTCCCCCACACACTCGCTCTCGGTCATAGTTTTCACATCAAAACCATAAGCCTGCATAACCGCCCTGTCGTTGTTCTGATGAGCCCTTCTAAGCTCCTTTGGCATAGTCAGTTCATCGTACAGGTCGGCAAGGGAGCAGTCGGGATAAAGCGCACGTGCGTCAAGTATCGCCTGTGCAGTCTGTTCAATTTTTGCTTTTTGCTCGTCGGTGGGATCGCACCACGGGAAATTGTTATACACAATATCCTTTGAATAGCGATAATCACTTTTAAGTCTTCCGCACACCGTTCTGACCCACGCCATATGGACATTTGATGTTAATACGCCAAAATGATAAAGGCTGGCGTTTGGTATGATATGCACGGAATCAGAAGAAAGTGTGTTTGGCGAAATGAAGCCAATTGGAATGTATTTTCTTTTTTCTGATGAGACGCGAGGAATCAGCAAGTAATTGCTTTTTGGCATATTTTCAACATGAAACCTTGTAGGCGTTTCTGCAAGTTTTCTCGTTCCTGCACTTGTGCTTTTTTCTCTAAACTGCTGAACCTTTTTAACTCTTTTTAAACATTCAGGCATTGTGTGCAGTTCTTTAGGAGAACAATCGCCCAACCATAAACAATACCTATAAAATCCATTTATAAATTCCTGTGAGCCTATCCACTTTTTAAAATATTGTGCAGATTTAGGCTCTTTCTTTATAAATTCATTCATTTCGTCTTCTGTAAAGAGATAAAAACCGCCGTCAATAGGTTTATTTCCTATGCCTATTGGCGGAACACTGCATATAGGATTTTGTCTGCTTTCAACAAAAATATCATCAGAATCAATTAAATAGGCATTTATGTTTTTCACGATTTCAGACTTTCCGTTTTCGTGAAATATGAGTTTCTTTTCGCTTTCCGCAGTCTTGTGCGAAAATCCGACAATTACGCAATGGACATGCGCCTTGGAATTGGATTCGTTGTCCCAGCGGAATGTGCGGTAGGCAAAGTCAATGCGCAAACCGTCCGAAAAAAGCGGTTTCCACAAATTCGCCACTTGCTCGCCCTGTGTTATTGAATTTGTGGAGACAAAAGCGCATTTCGTGTTTGAGCCTTTCGCGAGCGCAAAACCCTTTCGCACCCAACCGCAAACATAGTCCATGTTGCCGATGTTTGCCCAATTCCTGCCGAACACTTCCAACAAGTCGCTTTTCTGTTTTTGAGACATGAGTCTCGCTCCCACAAACGGAGGGTTTCCAATAATGTAGTCAAATTGTAGCGATTCTCTAGGGACGTTGTCGTTTGTATGGGGGGGGTAGAAAAAGCCTCGTTTTCTAAATCAAACAATGTGCCGACATTCGCGCTGGCTTTTAATGTGGTCCAGTCCAAGCGAAGCGCGTTTCCTTCCACGATGTTCCCAAAATCCTTGAGCGGCAAAAACGGAATGTCATGGTCGATTATTTTTTCGGTCTCGATTGCCATTTGACTTTCCGCAATCCAAAGCGCAGACTTCGCTACGCTCACAGCGAAACTGTTCACTTCGATTCCATGGAATTGCGAAAGGCTCACTTTTATGAGCCGCTCCTCAAAGCTGAACATTTTTTCTTTGCCGTAAAGCTCTTTTATTATTTCGTTTTCCAGTCGGCGGAGGCTGATGTAACTTTCTGTAAGAAAATTCCCAGAGCCACACGCAGGATCAAGAAATGTCAATGCCGCGATTTTCTCCTGAAATTGCTCCATGCGCGAATTGCGTTCTTTCGTGTTCGGAATTTTCTTTATTGTCGCGAATTCAATCCCAAGAGAATTCAAAAAAAGCGGGTCAATTACCTTGTGAATGTTTTCAATGCTTGTGTAGTGCATTCCGCTGTTTCGCCTTGTTTCCGGATTCAGGGTGGATTCAAAAACTGCGCCAAAAATAGTTGGGCTTATTTCGCTCCAATTGAATTTTGCCGAACATTTTTCAAGCAGGATTTCTATTATCTCGTCTGTGAAAGGCGGAATGTCCACACTTTCATCTGCGAAAAGTCTGCCGTTCACATAAGGGAACGCCTTGAGGCTTTCTTTTGCATATTTGTAGTCGCCGTTGACTTTTCGTTCGTCGCCGTCCATGTCAAGCACTTTGAAAAGTTTCGCAAGCCCGTCACGACAATTTTCAATTTTGAAGGATTTCATATAGTCGTAAAATTCCGTTCCCCTTGGTCCGAAAAGCCGCGCGTCTTCCGCGTACAAGCAGAACACAAGACGCACGCAAAGCGCGTTCAATGAGTCGCTGTCATGCTTGGATTCGGGATCGACATATTGTTTTTTGAGTGCATCGTAAAGTCTTCCGACTAGTTCTCCCGCCTCTTTTGAAAGCTGTTCTTCTTTCTGAATTCTCGAATTGTGTTCGTCCACAAGAAAAAGTATTCGGTTGTAATCCTTTTCCAAATCTTCGAGCAATATTTTTTGGAACGAATTCTCGGGATGATTTTCATTCATGTCGTAGACGCGGAATTCAGCGAAGTTGCACACGATGATCCATCTTGGCTTTTTGTCCAATCCTTGATTGTCAAAGTAACGCTTTGCCTGTTCGTATGGCGTGAGTTCCGCTCCGTCCGATTGCCTTTCTTTTTCGTCAAGATTTATTTTGATTCCTTTTTGTTCTATGAGAACTTTTGTGGAAGAAATGAACGCGTCAACAAAATTAGTGTTCGAAATTTTCACTGTTTTTTCGAATTCTATATAATTTGAGAAATTCCTGATTCCGTAGACATTGCAAAGCAAGTCGCACCAGAATTTGTTACATTCTCCTTTTTCGTAGCCTTTGCCTTTCCATTCTTGCGCGAACTTTGCCGCAGCCCTCTGCTGTTCCGATTGTGTCATGATTCAATTATATCATAAAATTTGATTTTTCTGAATAGAATAAGTACGTTTTCAATGGTTCGAAACGCCCGTAGAAGACATTTAAAAACGTTCGTTATAGGGCATTGAAAACGTACGTTTTTAATGATTAAAAACGTACGTAATAGATGATTAAAAATTTTTGAAATTTTTAATCATTCAAAATTTTTCGGAATTTTCAATGTTTGAAAATTTATACAGGCGCAAAACTTTATTTGTTGAAAAATATTGTAACAAATAAAAATTTTTGAAAAATATCAGCGGAATACGTTGAATTATCGACAAAAAGGTCTATCTTATAGTTATGGGAATTAAGAAAGAGGAGAGAATAAAAAAATCGCAGGAGGTATTTTCTATTAGAGCCATAAAAAATTTATCAAGATGTATGTGATACTGCTTGCAAGGGTGATGGACGTGACAAAATTACTGTTGTCTATGAAATTGCGTATTAGTTTTTGCTTTGCGTATTTGATATAGGACTTGTATGTTCGTTTGATGAGAGGCAAGGTTCTATCTCTCAAAATTAAAGTAAAAATAAGGCTCAAGGAAATTGCGCTTCCTTGAGCCTTGAAGCGGACGTGGAAAAGTGGATTTGAATTCGCGCGCCAACAATGTCGTGAATTCTATCCTTTGTTTTCCGCCTGTGTCAAGTCCCATGCGGCAATTTTCCGTGTCGCAGAAAGGATTCATTTTGTTGGCCGACATAAAGTCAAGAAAGCCAGGAGGAAAATCGAATTATGGAAGAAAAGGTTTTTTCAGACAATTCTTTCGTGAAATTGCGAGAAGAAAAGGCGGGACAGGTTTCCCTGAAACTTCAGCGCAATGTGTTCAAAGGTCCTGATGCCGAGGAGTATTACGGCAAGGTCGAGCGGATTCTGCATTCGAATGAGAACGTGCTTGACAAAATGGCGGAGAGACTTCCTGATATTACTATCGGGAAAATAACTGATGTAATGACCGTCTATACCAAGGTTTTGCTTGAAATCTTGAAGGCGGGCGGCGCAGTTCGTTTTGGCTCGCTGGGAACTTTCTATATCGCTTCAAAAGGCACTACGGAAAGCCAGACGGGAAAGACTGGACTCACCGTAAAATTCTCTTGCGACAGCACTCTCTGCAATGCGGTGGATGCCGTTGAAATCGCGTACTCGCAGTTTGTGGAGCCAAAGGGATTGATCGATTTGATCACCGACCTCAGCCGCAATGAAAGCGATGGTACGCTCAAAGCAGGGGCTAGCGTAATAATCGAGGGCAGCGGTCTCAGGATTGCTGGCGAAGATTCGGGTGTTTGGTTCGCGCCTATAGAAAACGCGAAACCCAAGAACGATGAGAGCACTTGGACGAAAACTGACGGCAGGTTCTTCTACAATACCCCCAAAAAGCTTTTGTTTACGATGCCTGAAAATGTCTCGCCCGGAAAATACTGTTTCATCCTTCGCACTCGCTGTTCGGGTTACTCAAAGCACGAACGAAAGGATTTGATTGAAACGGTCTCCCCCACGTTTGAGCTTATCGCATAGCTACTTTGTGTACAAAATTGGTTTTCCGCGAAGTTTTTCTGAAAAAATTATAGAAAAAATTCGCGGATTTTGTTATAATGATTTTCGCAAAATATTGAAATAAATTTAGGGCGCGAAAAATGGAAAAAGAAATAAACGAAAACGATTTTGCCGAATGCAGGGAAGCGGCGGAAAAATGTCGCGCGGAAGTGGCAAAGCGCGTGGTGGGGCAAGCGAACGTCATCGATGGAATTTTGTGCGCCATTGTTGCGGGCGGGCATGTGCTTTTGGAAGGTGTTCCCGGACTTGCAAAAACTTTGGCGGTGCGAACATTCGCGGAAATCTCCGGGCTTGAATTCAAGCGCATTCAATTTACGCCGGATTTGCTTCCCGCCGATTTGACTGGCACTTTGATTTACGAGCAGCATTCCGGAAAATTTTCCGTGCGGAAAGGTCCTGTTTTTACGAACGTCGTTTTTGCCGACGAAATAAATCGCGCGAGCGCGAAAGTCCAAAGCGCGTTGCTTGAGGCGATGGCGGAAAAGCAAGTTACGATTGGCGAGGACACTTACAAATTGCCCGAACCTTTTTTTGTGCTTGCGACGCAAAATCCCATCGAGCAGGAAGGCACGTACAATTTGCCCGAAGCCGAACTTGACAGGTTTTTGATGAAAATCGTAGTTCCGTATCCGAGTGCGAAAGAGGAAGTGGAAATCGTAAAAACTTGCGGCAACGCGCATTCCGTTCCCGTGCAAAAAGTTTTCAGCGAATCGCTTTTGAAAAAATGCCGCGCAGTTTTGGAACGAATTGTGTGCGACGAAAAAATCATCGAATACATTGTTTCAATTGTAAACATAACAAGACCGAGCGCGGACACGCAAGGCTTGCACGGCGCAGGGCAAAAATCTTTCCAAGGAAAAAGCGAAATCGGACGCTACATAAATTTCGGCGCGTCTCCTCGCGCTGGAATCGCGCTCTTGCAATGTGCGAAAGTGCGCGCGTTGTTCGCAGGACGTTCGTTCGTTTTGCCCGATGATGTGAAAAATGTGGCGTGCGAAGTTTTGCGGCATCGGCTCGTGCTTTCCTACGAGGCGGCCGCGGCAGGAGTGGGCGCGGACGACATCATCAAAAAAATCTTGGAACTCACGCCGCTTCCGTAAGGATTGTATAAAGTTGAATTTTGCAAGATGATGCAAGGTTTGGTTTTTAAAATTGAAATTTCCTGCGGACTTAATTTTTAAGAAACTGGAATTTTTTGTGGAACAGAATTTGATTTCCGACAAGGCGACGCTTGTAAAGCGCGCGTCATATTTGAGAATTGCCACTGCCTCACTTGCGAGCGCGATGCAAAGCGGCGCGTTCCGTTCTTTGTACCGAGGACGCGGCGTGGAATTTTCAGGCGTGCGCGAATATTTGCGAGGCGACGACGTTCGCGCGATCGATTGGAATGTTACGGCTCGGAGCGCAAAACCTTTCGTGAAAATTTTCGACGAAGAGCGCGAACTTCAAATTCTTCTAATCGTTGATCGTTCGCTTTCGATGCAGACATTTTCTTCGGCGCGAACTCGGCTTGAAACCGCTTCTGAAATCGCGGCTCTTTTGGCTTTGAGCGCGGAGCATAATTCAAATCCAGTCGGTGCGGTTTTGTTTTCGGGCGAAGTGGAATTTGTAATCGCGCCGAAAACTGGGCAGGAACACACGATGCTTTTGCTTTCGCATTTGGACTCGTTCCCAAAAAAATCGCGTGGCTCGGTTTTGGAAAATGCGTTGCAAGGCGCGTGCAAGATTTTGAAAAAACGCTCGCTTGTTTTTGTCATTTCGGATTTTCGCGTGGGCGGCTGGGAAAATCCGTTCGCGATTTTGGCTTCCAAGCACGATGTGGTCGCGCTGAAAATTTCCGACGCGCTTGATTCGGCTTTGCCTGAAATGGGAACGATTTTTTTCAGGGATGCCGAAAGTGGCGCGAAAAAACTCTTTCCGACTTTTTCGAAAATTTTTCAAAACAGTTGGCGCGAAGATTCTGCGATGCGCGAAAAACGCTGGCGCACTTCCGTCACTCGGCGCGGCGGAATTCCGCTTTCCGTTTCTACGGCGGACGATTCGCTTGCGATTCTTTCGGAATTTTTTTCAAGGAAAAAGGAAGCGTGATGCGAAGAAAATTTTTTGTTATGTTTTTTTTAATGGGAATTTTTTTCTGCACGAATTTTGCTTTTTCGCAAAACGCCTCGGACATTTCGCAGACGCTCGTTCCGCTTGAAGTTTACGTCGGCGATGTCGCGGAAATTCGCTACAGTTTCAAATTGGATTTGGAATTTCCTTTTGAAGAAAATTTTGAAAAAGAAATCAATGTCGAAAAAATTCCGTCTGAGAAAATTTCGGATTCGCTCGTTATAAAAGACGCGCGTTTTTTTCGGCGCGGCGATGATTTTACTTTCGCCTTGAAATTCATTCCGTGGCGCACTGGCACGATTTCTTTTCCTTCGTTCAATTTGTTTTCGACTTTGGAAATTGACGATGCGAACATTGATGAAAATTATTCTTTTAATATTTCGCTTTCGCCGATTGAGATAAAATCTGTCGTGGAAAAAACTGGCCGCACGGAAATTCAAGGGCCACTTCCGCCGCTGATGGTTCCTGGAACAAGTTACGTGGTTTTTGCGTTTGTCGTTGTGGCGGTGATTTTTCTTGCGGCGATTTTTCGCGCGCTCGTGAAATTCCACGATTTGAAGAAATGGTTTTCGCAGATGAAAATTCGCAGAATGCGCCGCCGCAATTCAATCATAACTTTGCGAAAATTGAAAAAAAATTTGCGCGATGAAAATTTGTCCGACATCGAATTTTGCGCGAGATTGCAAAACATAGTTCGCGCATATCTTTCGTTTCGTTTTGATTTTCCGTTTGAATCTGAATCCGCGCGTGGAATGCCAATTGCGTTCCAAAAAATTTTTCTCGGCGAAATTCCGGATTTCGTTTTTCCTGTCCTCGACGATTTGACTTCGGCTTTCATTCGAACTGACTACATTCGTTATGCGCATGGTTCGCTTGAAGAGAATCGCGAGCCGAAAATCGAGCACGAAGCGCAACTTGCTCCAGGCGAAAGAAAATCGTTGACTGCGACGTTTGCGAAAGCCGTGAAAATTTTCGAAGGCGAAATGCCAGAGTAAAAAGTTTGGAGAAAAAATGAATTTTAGTTTTATGAATCCTGCCGCGTTTTTGTTTTTGCTCGTTCTGCCTTTTTTTTATGCGTTGAAAAAAATGGCGCTTTTTTCGCACATAAATTTTCCGCTCACTTTCGCCGATTGGAATGGATTTGAATTTTCTTGGAACAATAAATTTTTTCGTTTTATTTCGACGGCTTCGAGTACATTGATTTTTTGCGCGTTCGTGCTTTGCGTGCTGGCTTTGGCAGAGCCGACCTTGCATCGCGAAGAGCGCGTCTACACGACTCGCGGCGCGGACATTCTTTTTGTGCTTGACACAAGTCCTTCGATGGCGGCTCGCGACATCAATGGAATGAGGCGGATTGAAGCGGCGAAAAACGCGATTGAAATTTTGGCGCAAAGCAATTCGGGCGCGTCTTACGGACTTGTTTCCATGGGAAGCGAGGCCGCGCTTGTTGTGCCGAGCACGATTGATTATGAATATTTTAAAAGCCGAGTCGCTTCGGTTTCGCTTGGCGAAATGGGAGACGGCACTGCGATTGGTATGGGGATTTCGCTTGCCGCTTTTCATTTGAAAAAATCAATCGCGCTTCGAAAATGCATTGTGCTTTTGACCGACGGTGAAAACAATGCAGGCGAAATTCATCCCGAAACTGCGGCGCGTCTTGCCGCAAAAAATGGAATCACGCTTTACGCGGTGGGAATCGGCACGCGCGGTTCTGTTCCGCTCGACTACCAAGATCCGCGAAGTGGAAAATCTTATTCAGGATATTTTGATTCTTCGTTCGACAGCGCGCCGCTCGAAAAATTGGCGGCGGATTTGGGCGGACGATATTATGGCGTAGAATCCGTGGCGGCGTTGTCGTCCGCGCTTTCTTCGATCGCCAAGCGGCAGGAAGTCGCGCAAAGTTATTACATCCGAAGCATCGACACTTTTTATTATGACAAATTTTTGCTCGGCGCGATTCTTTGTTTTGCTGCGGCATGGTTTGTGCGTCGATTTTTATTGAAGGAATTGTATTAAAAAAATTTGTTGGAGTTTGTATGAATTTTGCAATTGAGCGTCCGTGGGCATTGTGCGCGATTCTGGTATTAATACCAGTTTTGATTTACTTCGCCGTCGTTTATAAAAAGACATTTTCCGCGCTTTCAAATTCCTACGATAAAAATTCTTTGCTTGATTTTCGGAAAATAAAAATCCGCGTTGTCACAAGAATTTTTTTAAGGTGCGTCGCGTGGTGCGCGCTCGTCTTGGCATACTCGGGAATTTCTTGGGGAACAATTTCAACGCCCGTTCAAAAAAATGGAAGCGCGATTTCGTTCGTGTTCGACATTTCGTACAGCATGACCGCGCGCGACATGCCGGGAAATGTTTCCCGCCTCGAAGCGTCGCAGTCATACGCGCGAAAACTTTTGGAGCGTATCGAAGGCTCGGCTGTGAGCGCGGTTTTGGCAAAAGGAAGCGGAGTGCTTGCGATTCCTTTGACCGAAGATTTGAATGCCGTTTTCAATTTGATTGAAACGCTTTCGCCTGCAATGATTTCTTCGGCGGGAAGCGATTTGGGCGAAGGCGTGAACGCCGCGCTAAAATCTTTTCCGAGCAACATTTCAAAAAAGCCTGTGATTTGGCTTTTCACTGACGGCGAAGAAACTGCGTCTTCGCTTGCCGCCGCGTTGAATTCTTCTTTGCGCCATGGCGTGAGCGTCGTGATAATCGGATTCGGAAGCGAGCGCGAAAGTGAAATACTTTCCGGCGACGGCGAAACTTATGTAAAAACTGCGATGCGTTCGGAAAGAATTCGAAGAATCGTTGACGAAGCCAACAAGAAAAATTTCGGTGAACAAGGCTTTGCTTTTTTCAAAGGCGCGTACGCGAAATTTGTAGATGCTTCAAAGTCTGGCTCCGCCATCGCGCTTCTTTCTTCTGCGAACGATTTTTTTGCAAAAAATAATTTTGGTGAGTCGCAAGAAAATTTTTCGCTTGCTTATGAAACGCGCCCGCATTCGCGCCACGGATTTTTCATTTTGATTGCGATAATTTTCTTTTGCGCAAGTTTTTTTGTGAGCGAATTCGATTTGACTTCATTTAAAGAAGCACTCGCGATTTCAATTTTGGTTTTTCCATTTTTCTCGTGTTCCGCGAAATTCGACGAGTCGAAAAAAATTCTCGAGGCGACTTGGGCGTGGCATCAAAAAGATTATGACGAAGCCGTCGCGAAATTTTCGCAAAGCCTTTCGGACTCGCAAAAAAATGGCGACGATTTGATTTCGCAATACGCGCTCTACGGAATTTCTGCGACATATCTTGCGCAAAATGAAAACGTCGCCGCGCTCGAAAAAATCAGCGCGATTTCGTCCGACGCGCCCGAGCAAATTCGTTTCGCGGCTTTTTACAACGCGGGAATCATCGCGCATCGAAACGGCGAGCATGAAAAAGCGGAAGAACTTTTCAAAAACGCTTTGCTTGTCGATGCAAGGAATTTGAACGCGAAAATAAATTTGGAACTTTCGCAAAAACGCAATTCGAGCCGCGCCCAAGAAGCCGAGCAAGATTTTGCGGGTGCGCAAGAAGGAAGCGAAGCGGATTCGCTTTTGGAAGATTCTGTTTTCAATATGATTAAGGAGAACGAAAAAAATCAATGGAAGAATTTGCAAAGCGAGCAAAAAAAATCGCAAAGTTTGGATTATTAGTTTTTGTTTTGATTTTATTTTCTCAAAAAAATTTCGCACAAATTTCTCGCCGTGCAAAAACTGTCTCTAGTGAAAGTTTTTTATTTGTTACGGAT
Organism: uncultured Treponema sp.; assembly: GCA_947174385.1. Classification (GTDB taxonomy): domain Bacteria; phylum Spirochaetota; class Spirochaetia; order Treponematales; family Treponemataceae; genus Treponema_D. Next base: position 4,233 of record CAMWIU010000004.1, on the reverse strand, counting down.
GAAAAAAAATTTTTCGTAAATCAGGACGCGACTTTAAAATTGTTCATTCCGCAAGTTGAATCTTCCAACGTGCAAATAATTCTTCCAAATTTTCCTGAAAACGTGGTTTTCGTTTCGTCTCGAATTGAAAACTCTTCATCGTGGTTTTTCGGGCATGGCACACAAATTGAATTGAACTTGAATTTTAAAGACGGCGGGATTTTTTCTTTGCCGCCGATTTCGCTTTTTATAAATGGCAGAAAAGAAATTGTGAAATTTCCTGATGTTGAAGTTTTGCAAAATCCAGAGGCTGTTTTGCCGCGCGCGATTTTGGTTTTTGAAGAAGACAATGACAATGTTTGGAGCAATGCTTTTTTCAGCAGCGATGAGTCTTTTTTTCCGAATCTTCCGCTTAAGAAAGGAATTGCTTTGCGCTTTACGGTTTATGTTCAGTATGCGGCGGCTTTGGGGCAGATTTCTTGGTCGCTTCCAAAGGACGCGATTTTCAAAGAATTGCAGCGTTTTGAAATTCCTTCCGATTTGAAATTTTCAAAACGAATTCCTGTCGCGCAATTTGAATGGACTCCGCTTTCGGAAGGCGATGTTTCTTTGCCGAAAATTCAAATTGCCGTCGAATCATATTCGGGAGAAAAAATTTTTATTGAAACTCCTGATCGCGAAGTAAAAATAATTTCGCAAAAACAAAGCGCGAAAAAAAATGTTCAAGAAAATTCTTTTTCGCGCGCAGAAAAAATTTTCGAACATGCGTTCGATTTCGAAGACGGCGAATATGAAGCGGACTTTGAAAATGCCGCGCCCGAAAACGCCGCGCTTTTAAAAATCGCGCAATTGCGTTCGCAGGAGCGGCATTCTTTTTTTCAAAACAAAATCCGTTCCGAGCGCGCCGCCGCAGAAAAATCTTTCGGAATAGAAAACGCTCCGAGTGAAGAAAGTTTTCCGTTTTTTGTTTTGCTTTTTTTGGCGGCGATTTTTTTTGCCGCAAGTTCTTTGATTTTGTTTTTATTGCGCAAGAAAAATTTCGCTTTTGTTTCTGCCGCGCTCGCGATTTCGTTTTTGATTTTTGCGTTCGCGCATTCGTCAAAAATTTTCGAGCGGCACGGAATTGTCCTTGGAGGAGAAATCTATCCAGTGCCGGAAAATTCCGCGGTTTCGAAAATGGCCGCCATCGTCGCAAGGTGCGTTTTGATTCGGCAGGAAATTGACAGTTGGTATTTTATTGAATATAATGAAGGCGGCGGTTGGATCAAAAAAGAGAATTTGATTTTAATAAAATGAATTTCGATTCGTGCGGAGGGTTTCATACCCCGACGCTTGCGTCGTAATAAAGGGGATGAAACCCGACTGCGATACCTTATGAGAACAACATACCTCGATGCTTGCGTCGAGGTATGTTGATTTGTAAGATTGATTTAAAAAAAATTGAGGATGAAAAAATGAAAAAAGATTTTGGCGACATTTTGAATCAGTGGGAAAAATCTTGCGGAAATGAATCTCACAAAATTTTCGACAAAGATTCGCAGCGCGAGAATTTCGAAGAACGCGAAAAAATGCGCGACAGCGAATATGTGAAAAAATTGCCGCCGCAAGACACGATTGATTTGCACGGACTCACGCAGGAAGAAGCGCGAAAGGCGTTGGACGTTTTCGTGGCGAACGCGAAGCGACGCGGCTTGCGGAAAATTCTTATAATTCACGGAAAGGGAATTCATTCGGGCGAAGGCGACGGCGTGCTTTCGTCACTTGTGCGAAATTTCATCGAAGTGGATTCGCGGCTCGGGCAGTTCGGTCGCGCGGACAAAACCATGGGCGGAAGCGGCGCAACATGGGTCGTCGTGCGGCAATAATTTTCGTCTTTCCTTGTTGCTTTTTCGCCGCAAATTCGTTATTATAAATATATGGACGATTTTTACGCGACGCTTGGAATTCAAAAGAACGCCACCGAAGACGAAATAAAGAAAGCGTATCGCAATCTCGCATTCAAATATCATCCCGACAGAAATCCTGGCGACAAATCCGCGGAAGAGAATTTCAAAAAGATTAACGAAGCGTATTCAGTTTTGAGCGATTCTTCAAAGCGCGCGCAATATGATTCAGGCATGTACAACGGAAACGCGGGCGCGCAAAGCCAAGGCTACGGCAACTACAATCCGTTCGGCGGATTTGGAGGATATTATCGAGGCGGCTCCGCCAACGGAACGAACGGCGAATCTTACGACCCATTTTCCGAATGGGCGAATACCGGCTGGCAAAAAACTTATTCGTATTCGAGCCAAAGCAAATACGACGAGCCAAGTTCGCGCGGTCAAGCCTTGGGAATGATTTTTGGAAAGGCGTTCGTCGTAATCTTGGGAATTTGGTCGCTTCAATTTTCGTGGATTATTTTCCCAATCGGGCCGATACTGAGCCTCGCCGCAATTGCGAATGGATTTTCCGGAATTGGCAAAGGACTCCGCGCGCTTTTCGCGAAAGGAAAAAATTAGGCTGCGCTAGCGTTGGCGGAAAATAATTCTTCCTTTGTCCAAATCGTAGGGAGAAAGCGCGACTTTCACGCTGTCGCCGGGCACGATTCTGATGTAATGCTTCCGCATTTTTCCCGAAAGGTGCGCCATGATTACATGTCCGTTTTTGAGTTCCACGCGGAACATCGTGTTTGGCAGGGCTTCTTTTACGAGGCCTTCCACTTCAATCGCTTCTTCTTTTGCCACAATTACTCCTTTTTTTGTGCGCGACAAATTCGCAAAAAAAAAATAAAAAAAGTCCAAAAAAAACTTGATTTTTTGGGCGATATGTTAGTATCTTATATAAAACGACTTTTGTCAAGATGGAGAAAAAAATTGAAACAGTCTTTTATCAATAAAATGAAGGAAAATCTGATCGAGCAGCGCAATCAGATTCTTGAGGCGTTGGCTTCGCGCAATGTGGAATTCAAGGAATTGGTTTCCAAGGTGGAATCCGGCGACGAAATCGATGTGGCAAGCGATGCCGTCGATCGCAACATGATCGATTCTCTCGGAGTGCAGGACGCGAACCGCTTGCAGCTTATCAACAACGCGCTCACGAGAATCCAGCAGGGCAAGTACGGACTTTGCCTTGCTTGCGGAAAGCAGATTCCCGAAAGCCGCCTTGAGGCTTTGCCTTATGCTTTCATGTGCATCGACTGTCAGACCAAGGCCGAAAAAAAGAAACGCTAGCGAATCGGCATGCCGACGCGCGAATGAGGCGGCGGAAGTTTTGCGCTTTCCTAGAATTTAAGTCTTCCGTCGAGCGGGCGGAATTTGATTTCGCCGTCCTCGAAATACGCCGCCTCCAAATATCCGGCTCGGATTGCCGCGAGTTCCGCCCTGTCGAACGCGCAGTCCAAATCTTTGCACGAATGCGCGTCGCTCGAAAAAGTTATCGGAACATTTTCTTGGTGCAGAATGTCAAGGAATTCCGCCGAAGGATAAACGTCGTCGAGCGTGCCGCGCGCGATTCCTCCCGTGTTGATTTCAACGATTACGCCAGCTCGCGCGGCTTCTTTCGCCGTGGCTTTCAATTCTTTTTTGTACCAGCTTTCGCTTTCCGAAAAAAAATTCAATTCGCCGTTTCTCACTCGGATTACGTCGGCATGTCCTAGAATTAGAAATTTTTGCGTTCGGAGCATTTCGCGCTGGAGCGAAAAATATTCGCAGACGGCTTTTTTTCCGTCGCCCTTGAAAACTCGCCGCAAGCCTTCGGCGACTTTTTGCGCCTTGTCGTCCACTGTGAAAAACGCGCCGTTTCCCAAAATGTAGTGCACGGAGCCGATGAGATAGTCCGGCGAAAAACGCTCGAACTGCCACGCAAAATCCGACGAAATGTTTGGGACGAAATCGGCTTCAAGCCCGCAATAAATTTTTATTTTGTCGGAATATTTTTTTGCGAGCGAGCGGACGCAGGAAAAATATTCTTCGTGTCGCGCGGCGGGCATTTGCCACGAATCGGCGTGCGGAAACATGCTGTGCGATGAAAATCCGAGAATCGTGAAATTCTTTTCGATTGCCGCGAGAATCATTTCTTCGACAGAATTCTTTCCGTCGCAAAAATTCGTGTGCGTGTGATAATTCGTCTTTTGCAAAAAATTCGTTTTCATATTTCCTAGATATTCTATGAAAAATCTGATATAATTTCAATATAAATTTTCGCTTCCATAATGGACACTAGAAAAACTAGCTCAGTCGAAAAAAGGAAAAGGAAAAATGAAAATAAAAACAA
>CAMWIU010000003.1 GCA_947174385.1 uncultured Treponema sp. | reverse complement strand
GTTTGGAGGGAGAAAACCCCCGCTTCCGAGTAGAGGGGTTGTCTCCCTCCAAATTTAAGTTCCACCGCTTTCAAGCGGTAAAAAAATAGTGAGGTGCTATATGAAAAAAATTTTGGTTTGCGCGGTGATTGCCGCGTTGTCTCTCGGCTGCATTTTCGCAAAGCCCAAAAAGGCTGGCGGCGACAATTCTTTCGAAGAATTGAAATCGCGCGGAGTTTTCGTGCTTGGCTTGGACGATTCTTTTCCGCCCATGGGCTATCGCGACGAAAAAAATGAAATCGTCGGCTTTGACATCGACCTGGCAAAAGAAGTTGCGAAGCGGATGGGCGTGCAATTCAAGGCGCAGCCGATTGATTGGGACGCGAAGGAGCAGGAATTGCGCGGCGGAAAAATCGACTGCATTTGGAACGGGCTTACGATGACAGCCGAGCGCATCAAGGCGTTTTCGTTCACAAAGCCGTATCTTGAGAACAATCAGGTCGTGGTTGTAAAAATCGATTCGCCGTTGAAGACGCTCGCGGATTTTAAAGGCAAGTCGATTTCGTTGCAAAACGGCTCAAGCGCGGAAGATGCCGTGAATTCTGCTCCCGCTTTCAAAAATTCCCTCAAGGAAATTATTCCGCTTCAGGACAATTTGATGGCGTTGAACGACTTGCAGATGAATCGTGTGGACGGAGTTGTGATGGACAGCGTTGTCGCCGAATACGTGATAAAGCAATCCAATTTGCCGCTGAAAACTTTGGGAGAAAGCCTCGCCGCGGAACGCTACGGAATCGCTTTCAGAAAAAAGGACGCGAAGCTTGCGGACGGCGTTCAAAAAATTCTTGAAGAAATGGAGAAGGACGGAACTGTTGCTCGCATTAGCGAAAAATGGTTCGGAAGCGACATCACCGTAATCGGAAAATAAATGGGCGCGCAAATCCTTTCGATGCTGAGCGGAACTTTGGTTTCCGTGAGAATTTTTTTCCTCACGCTGATTTTTTCGGTTCCGCTCGCGCTCGTTCTTTGCGCCGGAAGAATGTCGAAAAATGCCGTTGTCCGCACAATCGTAAAATGGTTTTTGCTTTTGATTCGCGGAACGCCATTGATGTTGCAGCTGATTTGTGTCTATTTCATTCCGGGCATTTTGACCGACGGCGCGTTTTCCTTTGAAAGATTCGTGGCCGCCATAATCGCGCTCGCGATAAACTACGCTTGCTATTTTGCGGAAATCTATCGCGGCGGGCTTGAATCGATTCCGCGCGGGCAGTACGAAGCGGCGAATGTTTTAGGCTACGGAAAAGCCGCGCGTTTTTTCTATATAATAATTCCGCAGGTCGTAAAGCGAATCATTCCAGCGATGGGAAACGAAGTAATTACGCTCGTAAAGGACACGGCTCTCGTTCAAGTGATTGGCGTGGTGGAATTGCTTCACATCGCGAAGACGGCTTCGAACAGAATGGTTTCCACCGTGCCGCTTTTTTTGGCGGGCGCGTTTTATTTTCTGATGAACGGAATCGTCTCGTGGTTTTTCAATTTTTTGGAAAAGAAATTGTCCTATTATAAATAGAAATTGAAATTGCAATTATAGAAAAAATGGAAAACGAAAAAATAATAACGGCAAAAAATCTCCGCAAAAATTTCGGCGAAAATGAAATCCTCAAAGACATTTCGTTTTGCGTGAAAAAAGGCGAAGTGCTCGGAATAATCGGGCCGAGCGGAAGCGGCAAGTCCACGATTTTGCGATGCCTCGCACAGTTGGAAAAAGTTTCGGGCGGCTCGATAAACATTTGCGGAAGTGATTTGGTGAAAGACGGAATTTATTGCGACAAAAATTCCCAAAGAAAAATCGGTTTGAAAATCGGAATGGTTTTCCAAAATTTCAACTTGTTTCCGCATTATTCGGTTTTGCAAAATGTCGCAGAGCCTCAAATCCGCGTTTTGAAAACGCCCCGCGCCGAAGCCGAAAAGACCGCGCGAGAATGGCTTTCTAGAATGAATCTTTCCGAAAAAGAAAAGTCGTATCCTTGCGAACTTTCGGGCGGCCAGCAGCAGCGCGTGAGCATAGCGCGCGCCTTGGCGATGAATCCCGAAGTGTTGGTTTTCGACGAGCCGACGAGCGCGCTCGATCCTGAACTCACTGGCGAGATCCTTGAAGTGATAAAAGATTTGGCGCGCCAAAAAATGACGATGATAATCGTGACGCACGAAATGGCTTTCGCGCGCGACACGAGCGACCACGTCATTTTCATGGACGGCGGCGTGATAGTGGAAGAGGGCGAGCCAAATCAGTTGATAAACAATCCTCGCGAAGAGCGCACGAAAAATTTCCTAAAACGCTTTTCCGCCACAAACTAGTGGGAGTTTGTCGATACTTTCAAGCGAAAAGTACTTGACAATTTATTTCGATTTATGATATAATTAAAAACACTTGCGGAGTTAGCTCAGTTGGTTAGAGCATCACGTTGACATCGTGGGGGTCGGTGGTTCGAATCCACTATTCCGCATTTTATTTTTAAAAAACGGGAAGGTTCTTATGTCATTTCTTTCACTCTTGCAAGTCGCCGGCGGCGCTTCAACGACAGGAAGTTTTATGTCTCTTATAGTAACTGTCGTTATGATGATTGCGATTTTTTACTTTTTCCTTATTCGTCCGCAAAGCAAAAGGCAGAAGGAAACCGAAAAAATGCTCGCCGCGCTCAAAAAGGGCGACAAGGTTGTTACGATTGGCGGAATTCACGGCACGGTGACTTCTGTAAAAGAAAAGACGGTCGTTTTGAAAGTTGACGACAATGCGAAAATCGAATTCAACCGCACGGCAATCGCCAGCGTGGAAAAGACTGAAGTCGAAAAAAATGTTGAAAATAAAATTGAAGACAAGGCCGAAGTCAAAGAAGCGATAAAAGACAACTAATTTGGAGTGTACAGATGGAAAAGGGAAACAAAGGATGGCGATTTGTCATCCTCCTTGTCGTTTTGGCATTGTGCCTGGTATTTTTGCGTCCCACAATCGCTTGGTATTTTAGGACGAGCAGCGATGCCCAGCGTCTCGCGCTTATGTCGCTTGAAAAAATCAAAGAATATTCTATGGAACAGGCCGGCAAAGACGTGAAGGCTTTGGAACTTGCCGCCGTCGCCAATCCTGATTTGGAGCCTGGCGAAAATTACGCTTGGCTTGTGAAGCAGGCCAAAAAAAATTACAAGGCTTTCAAAAAGCCCGTTCCCGAAAAATTCACTCTCGGCGCGATTTTGAATTCGTTCAGTTTTGGGCGAAATGCCAACACGGACGAAGAGAAAAAAGAGGTGGCTTCTTCGGTTCATCGCCAGCTTTTGGATTTGTTCCAGGAACATTATCGCGAAAAGGTTTTGGCGGACAAAAAGAATTATACCAATTCGGTGAAGCTCGGACTTGACCTTTCGGGCGGAATCAATATCATCGTCCGCGCGGATTTGGAAGAGGCTTTGCGCTTGCAGGGCGACACGGCTTTGGTGGGCGGCGAAGCGGAATTCAAGGCGCGCGCGATGGCGCAGGCTGTGGAAACTTTGCAAAGCCGCATCGACCGCTTTGGTTTGAGCAATCCAGTTATCCGTCAGCAGGGCGAGGACAGAATTTACATCGAGATTCCTGGCGCGGAACAAAGCAGCGCGATCAATACAATCATAATGGGAAAAGGCGTTCTCAACTTCCGCCTTGTCGATGACGATGCCACGAATCAATTTCTTTCATATTATTATTCAAATCCCGGCGATACGTTCAACGAGGATGGTTCGCTCAAAGATCCTTCAATTGTTCCCGACGATGTTGAGATTTTGGGCTACTACACGAAAGACAGCTATGGACTTGACGAATTCGTTCAGTATATGGCTCTCAAAAAAGAAGTCGCGTTGGACGGACGCTATGTAAAAAGTGCCGAAGTTTCCCGCGACCAAATGGGACAAACTGGCGTGGACTTTACGCTTGATATGGAAGGCGCGGAAATTTTCGCGGACTTCACGGGCGCGCATACTGGCGAGCGTCTTGCGGTTGTTAGCGACAACAAGGTAAAAAGCGCGGCAACGATTCGCACGAAAATCGGCGGCGGTCGCGTTCGCATCGACGGATTCGGTTTGGAAGAAGCGCAGAATTTGCAGAAAGTATTGCAGACGGCTTGGCTTGAAGTTCCGCTCAGCGTTGAAAGCCAGCAAGTCATCGGCGCGGAATTGGGCGAACAGACGATTCGCGACGGTCTCACCGCGCTTGCCGTGGGCTTGATTGCGATTTTCGTATTTATGCTTGTGTTCTATAAAGGAGCGGGCATCAACGCGATTGTTGCGCAGGTTTTGAACATGTACATTTTGTTCGCAGTTCTTTCCGCGTTCAATTTGACGCTTACGCTTTCGAGCATCGCGGGAATGATTCTCACGGTGGGAATGGCGGTGGACGCGAACGTAATTATTTTCGAAAGAATAAAAGAAGAATTGCGGGCGGGAAAAACTCGCGCGAACGCAATCAGCGCGGGCTTTGAAGGCGCGTTTTGGGCGATTATGGACTCGAACATCACGACGTTTATCGCGGCTCTTTTCTTGAGCCAGCTCGGAACTGGTTCAATCCAAGGATTTGCGGTGAGCCTTGCAATCGGCGTGGCTTCTTCCGTCTTTACCGCGCTGTTCGTCAGCCGACTGATTTTCGATGTCGGCACTGAAGCGTTCGGTTCGAAGAAAGTCAGCATAAGCTGGAGGAAACAATGAAAGACCGAATAAATTTTAGCAAAGCGTTTTTGCCTTGCGCGATAATTTCTCTCGTTTTGATTGTGGGCGGCGTTGTCGGCTTGTTCGTTCGCGGAATAAATTTTGGAATTGACTTTAGACCCGGAATGATTGAGGAAGTGGAAATTTCCAATGCGGCAGGAATTGAAGAAGTGCGCGACGCGCTTTCGGCTTTTGGCGGAGTGAGCGTAAAAAAAATCGGCGGCGCGGATTCTTCGTTCTATCAAATCCGTTCGGGAATTTCCGAGGACGATTCGCAAATTACGGACGCGCTCAATGCGAAATATGGCGCGGCGAATGTTTCCGTGCAGAAAACCGACTTCATCGGTTCGAGCATGTCCGCATCTCTCGCGCGAAATTCGATTTTGCTTCTTTTGGGCACGATGGTTTTGATTTGGCTTTATGCCACGGTTAGATTTCACTGGGACTTCGCGCTTGGCGCAATCATCGCGCTTATCCACGACATTTTCATAATGTTCACTTTCATAATTTGGTCGCAGCTTGAATTCAGCACGACGGTTTTGGCTGCGGTTTTGACGATTGTCGGATATTCGATAAACGCGACTGTCGTCATCCTTGACAGGGTTCGCTATAATCTGCCGCTGATGGAAGTGAAAAAGTTCGGCGAAATTCTCGACCAGTCTTTGACGGACACGCTCACGCGTTCGATCATCACGACCGCCACGACTTTTTTTGCCGTGCTCGCGCTTTACATTTTCACTACGGGCAGCATAAAGGATTTCGCGCTCGCGATGATGGTGGGACTTTTGAGTGGATTTTATTCTTCGATTTTCATTTCAAGCGGCTTCATCAATTTGACGCGGCGAAATTGGAAGTCTGAATTCGGCTTTCACCACGCGCTTCCGAAAAAGCCCGCGCAGACTGTCGTGGTCGGTTAATTGGACATTTTATACGGAAAAAAAACCGAGCGGAATGAAATGCCGCGCTTGGCTCGTTCCGCAGTGATGGGATTTTGTTCTGGTGTGCGCTTGGCGGTGAAAGCTGCCGAGGACGCGCTCGAGCGAAATTCATTTGGCGAAAAAAAAATCTTTTCTTTGGGACCGCTCATCCACAATGAGACTGTTCTGAAAAAGTTTGAAGAGCGCGGCTTGAAAATCCTCGATGAAAGTCAAATCGATTTCCTTGATGAAAATTGCGTCGTTCTTTTGCGCGCACATGGAATTGCGCCGAATGTCTTGAAAAAAATCATGGCGACTGGCGCGGAGGTCATCGATTCCACTTGCCCGAGGGTCGCGGCGAGTCTTCGCCGCGCCGAAGAATTTTCGAAAAAAGGCGGCTGCGTAATTTTGGCAGGAGATGCGGGACACGGCGAAGTGCGCGCGTTGCAGGGAAGCGCGGAGCAGGGCGGCGGAAAATTCGTGCTTGTGCAAAATGCGGCGGAAGCGAAAAAATTTGCGAATTCTTTTGAAAGCCTTCCTTGCGAAAATTTTGTGCTTTTGAGCCAAACGACTTTTTCTCCCGATGAGTTTAGAAAAATCGCCGATGCATTGCGCGAAAAAATTCCGAATTTGCAAGTGCTCGACACGATTTGTCCTGCGACGCAAAGTCGCCAAAAAGCGTTGCGGGATTTGGCAGAAAAATCCGATGCGATAATTGTCGTGGGCGGAAAAAAATCCGCGAACTCAAGGCGGCTTTTTGAACTTGCGCGCGTGCTTTGCGAAAAAAGTTTTTTTGTGGAAAACGCACAGGAAGCTGCGCGACTTTTGGAAGAAGGCGAGCTTTGTGGCGCGGCGACTGTGGGAATTACGGCTGGTGCGAGCACTCCTGATTTTTTGATTGAAGAAGTCGAGCGTGCGTTTTGCCGCGCCTAATTTTCAGCACGTTCAATTTGCAAGATAAATTGCGCGAGTTGCGCCTTTGTAAAAAGCAGCGTCACGTTTCCTGAATTTGCGAGGACTTTTGAAGTTGGATTTTCGGCTTGCGCGCTTTGCACGGAAATTGAAAAGTAGGGTGATTTTTTTACGAACGTATAGCCGAATGCCGCGCTTGCTTCGCGTGAAATTTGCGTCATGTTTTTGCGCGAAGTTCCCCATTCGATTTGTGCGGAAAATTTGCCGTATTTTGTAGTGGACTTTTTATTCTTGCGTGAAAGTTTTCGATTTTCGAAATCTGAATTGTACGAAGCCTCTGCAGATTTTAGCGCGAGAAATTCATCATCCGAAAAATGCAAATTGTAGTAGCGCGTTTGTGAAAAAAATTGCGCGATGCAAATTTCCTTTTGCGAATTATTTTCAGCCGATTTGAAAATTTGTAATTCGCGAATTTTTTCTCCGTCGAAAAATCGCGCCGTGCGTTTTTCTTGTTCGATTTTTTCGTGTGGAAATTCCTGCGCTGATAAAATCGTTTCGCAGAAAAAAGCCGCGATGCATGCCATAAGAATGCAAAGCGGCCTGATTCTTTTCGGATGGGAATTATTCAACTTCTTCGCCGTTCTCTGAGTCGGAATTTTCGTAGGCATCGAAATAGTCGTCGGAAACTTCGTCATAACTTGTTTCTTTTCGCAAAGATTCTATGTTGCTGTCGCTCAAAAAAGTTGCCAAAGTTTTTGCCTGTGCTTTCGTAAAATAGTATCGCTGCGCGATTGTTTGCTCTGCATTGGAATCGTCGCCACTGCGTTTTACGTATTTCAAATCTTTGGCTTTTTTTGCATAAATCATAAAGTAGGGATTTCCTTTTATGAACTCATATCCAAAGCAGACTTTTGGCCTTGCCGCATGATTCAAATTTGCCAGCGCGATTCCGTATTCTTCGTAGGCTTCGGCTGTTCCGTAAATGCTCTCCGTATCTTTTTTCTTTGCGTTTTTGTTGAGCTTTTTGTTTTCAAAATCCGAGAGATATTGATTCACTGCGGAAACGAGCACCTCACGGGCAGGCTGCGCGAACTGCACTGCGTATGCCGAAGTGTCGTAGTAGCAATAGAAGCCGCCGATGTCCGTGCCTGCCCTGTGAATGAGCGAGCCATTTTTTTTGAGATGAAGTTTTCCGACCGAGGATTTTGCGAAAACCGAAAATGGCTCGATTTGTTGAAATCGGTTTAGTCCGAAAAGTTTTTGTCCGAAACTGCGATCGCCTTTTGGACGCAATTTTTCTTTGTCATAAGGATCGTCAGAGGCATTTTTTTTGGCACTCTTTTTTTCTTTGTCAACCGGAATCGCCGTTTCAACTTCATCGTAAGAATCGGGAATTGCGTCGGCAGTGGCCGCACGTCGTTTTGCACAAGCCGGCGCAAGGCAAAATGCCGCAAGCGTGAGGATTGGAATTATTTTTTTCATGGTTTTCTCCATAGTTTTATTTGTTAAACATTTTTTTACGGAGAAAGGTTACAGGAGGAAATTTAATTGGCGGCGCGAAAAGGCATGCGCGTCACGCGCAGCGCAATTGAAAAATCCACGTTAGAATGGTACACGCCACAATTGAAAAAATTATTTTTTCGCCGTGCGATTTTCCATAAATTTTTTTATGCCTTCCACCACGTCAGCATCGATGTCATGCTCAACACGGCATGCGTTCTCTTCGGCTTGCTCGCGCGGAATGCCTGTGATTTCCATGAGAAATTCGGTCAAAAGCTTGTGACGGCTGTAAATGCCGCTCGCCTTGTCAAGACCTTTTTCGGTGAGTTCGATTTGATTGTGCAATCCGAATTTTATGTATCCGTCGCGTTCCAAAATCGACATTGCGCGGCTCACGCTCGGCTTTGAAAATCCCATATAATTGGCGACATCAACGGAAAGCACAACTCCGTTTTGTTCTTTCAAAATCAAAATCGTTTCAAGATAATCTTCGCCGGATTTGTACATAAAAACCTCGTTGAAACTTATGGCAAGTTTTAGGCTTGCAGGCATGGCTTGAATGCGCTTTGCCGAGCGGCAAAATTCAAGTTGAAAAAATGCGCATAATTTCGGCGCGAATTTTTAAATGCCTTATCAAATTATAACGCATTTTCCGCTAAAAATCAACTCAAAATTGCCGACAATTTTTATATAGGCTTTGAGAAAAAGCGTTTTTTTGCGGAAAAATTCTGCCAAAAGTTTTCGCGAATTTTGTCCAAAATTTGGATATTCGAAATCTGCGTGGCGGAAAATTTTTGGCGTGAACGAATTGAATTCCTCAATTTTGGAGGATTGCGTTCAAAACGATTTAAAGGGGAAGAAAATGGCTAAAAACACATTGCGAACTTTCATTTACAAAATTGGCGACATCGAGGCCGATTCGAAAATCAAAATGATTTTGGGAGAAGGATGGCGGCTTTCCACCGTGACTCCGAACGGAACGGTGCGAATCGCGACTTTCAATCGTGATTATATTTCCGCGAACTCTTGCGGGAAAATTAAAAATGTAGTACAATATACGAATGCAGGATTCTGAAATTTTTTTTCTGACAAACGGTGGCAAAATTCTTTCAGGCGTTGACGAGCTTAATTGCCCTGCCGAACTCCGCGTTCCATTCGGCGTTACGAAAATCGAAAGACGCGCCTTGGCGGACTGTCCGGCAAAAAAAATTTTTCTGCCCGACACTGTTACGCAAATCGGATACGAGGCGTTCTCGGGGTGCGACGCGCTTGAATATGTTCGCTTTCCGAAAAAAATTGAATCCGTTGAACCTTCGATTTTCCGCGGATGCTTTTCCCTGCAAAAAGTTGAACTCGGCGATGAAATCCTCGAACTTTCGGAAAATATGTTTGAATGTTGCTATTCGCTTGAAGAAGCTCCATTCCGAAGCGGAATTTTGGAATTGCCGCGAAACGTTTTCAGCGAATGCGTTTCGCTCAAATCGCTCGTGATTCCCGAAGGTGTCGCGGTTATAAAAAGTGGCGCGGCGGCATACTGCCAAAATCTTTCCACGCTCGTTCTTCCTTCTTCAATAAAAGTCATTGAAGACGACGCTTTTAGAAGCTGCGTGAGTTTGGCGCACATTCGCTTCAGCGCGGAAAATCCTGTTTTTTTCACTGACGAAGATTCGGGCGCGCTTTTTGAAAAACACGAGGACGGAACTTTTTCGCTTATAAAAGTTCCCGTGAACGCAAAGCAAATCCGCATTCCGAAAAACATAACGCACAGCCACAGCGAGGCATTTCAAGGTTGCGATTCCATTGAAAAAGTTTTCATCGACTGCGCTTTGACGGATCATCCGCTTTTTGTCGCGCTGAAAACCGAAATTGTTGACGCGCAGTTCATTGATGAAACTCAAATACAACCTGAGGCAAAATCTGAATCAAAACAAAAAAAGCCGAGAAAAACTCGCGCAAAAAAAAGTGAAGTTTCCGCCGAAAAAAAAGTAGAAAAAAATTCCGAAGAGAAAGCCGAAGAAAAAATAGAAAAAACTGCGAAAACAAAAAAGGCGGCGGAAAAATCTGCGGTGGCGAAAAAGCCGAAAGCGAAAAGTAAAAAGCAGACAGAAAATGAAAGCGCGAATTCTTCTGACGAAAAAAATTCAGGCGACGAAAAAAAAGTTGGCAAAAAGTCGCCAGCACGTGTGAAAAAATCCGCTAAAACCGCCGAAGTTGAAAAAGTTTCTGAGGTTGACGCGCCGTCCGAAAAAAAAGCGGACAAGGCGGAAGCGAAGTCCGAAATAAAAAGCGTGAAAAAAGGAAGGGTGGCAAAAAAGGAAGCGACGCAATTTGAGATTGTCGAGCCTGAAACGCCCGAGCCTTCCGAGCCGAAAATTGATGATTTGTTTGCCGATGTTTTGGAAAAATCGCGCGAAGAAATTCCTTCCGAAAATATTTCTGTAGAAGAAAGCGCGATTGAAGAAAAGTTTGAAGCAGAAATTCCTGCAGAAGAACAGACCGAAATTTCCGCTGCGCCGCAAGTCGAAGAGAACGAGACGCACGAAATTGAAGACCCGCTTGGGCTTGAGATTGAAGAGCCGGTTGTGGAAACCGTGCCCGAACTGGAAATCGAAGAAAGCGCGATTGAAGAAGGCGAGCCAGCACAAATTGAAGATGCTGTTTTCGAAAATCTTTCCACGGAAGAACCTCAAGTTCAAAGCGAAGAATTGGAAGCGAATCAAACTTTGGAGGAAGAAAATTCCGAGCAGGAAGATTCTTCTGATTCCGCGGACGATATGCTCGCCGACATTTTGGGGCAAAATATCGTTTCGGCTGAAACTTCTGAAGAAGAGGGAATTGAGGGCGTGACCATTACGGTGGAAGAATTGGACGAAGCGATGATGCGCGGAATACAGGAAGAAGACGAGCGCAGTTGTGAAGTGCCCGAAGGCTTTTTCCCTTCAAAAAATTCCGAGTCCGAAGAAGAGCCGGAAAATCTGCCTCCGCCTGAGCCGCGTTTTATAAATGGAATGATTGGCGTTTCGAGCGCGTATGAAGTTGTGGAAGAAAAAACGCTTTATCCCGAACGCGCGGAAGAGGATTTGTGCCAAACTCCTCCGAACGAAATGGAAGACATTACGACGCTGATTGTTGTAACGCAATCGGTTACATCGGAAAATAAAATTTCGCAAAGTTTGAAAAATTTTTGCATCGACTTGGCGCGCAAACTTAATTTGAAACGCATTTATTTCTTTGGCGCGTTGAGTTTGGATAATGAGGAATTTTTGTATGGCTTTGTAAAATTCGCGCTTTGCAGAAATGTAATCTATGCTGCGGACGCCTCCGAATTTGATTCGCTTTCCGAGGAAATAAAATCGTTCGCCGAAATCGCGGATATTTCTTCGCCTGTTAGTCCGTTTCAAAATGTTGCGCAAGACAATTCGCTTGAATTAGAAATGCCGTTTAAAATTTTCGTGCAAGACAATCTTGATGATTCTGGTGCAGGACAAAATTCGATTCAAGAAAATTCCGAAGAAGCGATTCCGCAAACAAAAATGCCCGCTTCGGAAAATGAAAGCAAGCATTCTGTGCAAGCCGAAAAAAAGCGTGTCGGAAAAGGCCTGTTGCGAAAAGCCGAGGCCGCGTTGCAAACTTTATAGCGAAGCGTTCATTATTTTTTAACAGTAAAGAAAATTTCAATTTTCTTTACTGTTAAAAACGCCGTTTTGCAATGAAATGAAAAACGGCAGCATATACGCGAGTTTTCATAGAAAACTCGAAATTAAAGTTTGCGACAGGATTTTGACGCAAACTTTAAACGTTTACCGCGCGTCCAGTTACGAACGCATTCACAAGGCGGCGCAAATATTCGACGAGCGCGTCGAGCGGCTTTTCGCCCTTGCTTTTCTTTTCGGTGAATTTTTCAAAATCCTTGCGCGTCAAAACCGTGCTTTGCATTCCGTGCGAATAAGTTACGGCGATCACGCGCTCTTCGTTTTTGGATTGCGCCACGGCTTTTTGGATTCGCTTTTCGTGCGCCGCTTTGTCCACATTTTTGAGGACGCGGTTGTCAGCGATTTCCAAAATGTTTGCTTCGCAATTTTCAGGCAAAAGCGAAATGCTTTCCGCCCTGATGAAAATCACTTCGCATTGCTGCTCTTCGAGTGCAGTCTTGATTTCATCCGCGCTCATCGTGTAGCGCAAAAGAACCGCTTTCGCGCCAATCGAAAGAACGCTGTAAACGGTTTCCACCGCCTGCGGAGAATCGTCGATGAAAATCGCCACGGACTTTGGCGTGTTTCCGCCGAAAGAGCGAAGCGCGTCCGCCGTCTTGAAAATGTCCCAGCGCATGTCGTTGTAGGAAATCGACCTGCCGTCGTCAAAAACCATTGCGGGGCGACCAGCGAATTTTTTGAAATTGTTCGCAAGCATCGCGGGAATCGAATTCAAAGTTTTGATTATATTGTTTTTCATATTTTTCCTCTCTGCAATATTTGACACAATGGCGAAAAGAAAGTTGCGGAAATTTTATAAAAAGTTTAAATTAAAATTGTATAAAATCGACATGAAAATTGGGTATGGATTTTTTAAACGTTCGTTAAAAATTAAGTACACAGGAAACATCAGTTTTCGAGAAAGTTAATTTCATCCGAGCGAGCGGATAATACAATAAGCGAGTCTTGAAAAAACTCGAAATTATAATTCTAGCGTCCAATTCAGCGACAATTTAAAACGTTGCCTATTTTTCTATTCCCTTCAATCGAAAAATATTTTTCTCCACCAATTCGCAAAGTCGCTCCACTTCGATTCCGCGAATGTCGGCGATGTATTTATAGGTGTGTTCGATGAAAGTCGGGTTGTTGGCTTTGCCGCGCATCGGCATGGGCGCGAGATATGGCGCGTCGGTTTCCACGAGAAGCCTTTCTTCGGGAACGAATCGAATCAATTCGCGCATTTGTTCGAACTTGGATTTTTTTGTGTACGTCACGCTTCCCGAAAAACTTATGTGCCAGCCCAAATCCAAAAACGCGCGTGCTTCTTCCAAGCCGTAGGAAAAGCAGTGAATTATGCCGTTGTGAAAATTTGAGTGCTTGACGCATTCCAAAGTTTGCGCCGCCGCGTCACGCGAATGAACGATCACGGGAAGCGAGAATTTTTTTGCCAAGGCAATTTGCGCTTCGAAAAGTTCGCGCTCGCCGAAAAGCAAATCTTGGTCGAAGTCCGCTTCGCTCCGCGCGTCAGGTCCTGCGACGTTCCAATGATGGTCTAGCCCGCATTCTCCAAGCGCAACGAGTTTTTTTCCGAGAGAAAATTCGCCTTCGGCATTTTTCGCAGATTCTGATTTTTCGGAATTTGATTTTATTTCAGAAATTGTTTTTTCAAGCAACGAAATTTTTTCCGCGCGATTTTTTATCGAATCTGGGTCAGGCCAAATTCCCGCCGAAAAGAAAATGAATTCTTCGATTTTTTTTCGCAATGGATTTTCGATTTTCGAAAGTTCTTCCTCGAACAATTTTATGCGCGGAAAAAAATCATCGGCCTTTACGCCGATATCAAACGCGAACTTGCAACCATTCTGCGCCATTTTTTTGAGAATCGAAATCCGCGAAAAATTTTCGTCTTCGCGCAAAATGTTAAAATGAAAATGCGTGTCAGAAAACATTGTATTAAGGAAATCTCTAAAAACTTCAGTTTTTAGAGGTAACTTTGAAAATGCGATGTTCTTCGTCGCGCTATTATAGCGACGATAGAACTCGTCGGCACATTCGAAAAAATTGCCAAAAGCAAGTTTTTCGAGATGCCTTTAAATTTGGGCTGCCCATTTGGACAGCCCCTGCCGAAAACCGGGATTGAACCGGCACGGCATTTGACTGCCGAGGGATTTTAAGTCCCTTGTGTCTACCAATTCCACCATTTCGGCTTGGAAATAATTATCGCACATTTTTGAAAAAATTGCAAGAGAGAATGAATTGTGAATGCGAAGCCATTCCGCATTCGGTAAAATCGCAAGGAAAGACATGTTTTCTAGTTTTGCACAGGACTTGCAAGACCTAATCCAAATCCGCTTCGCCATCCTTGCAGACGACTTTTTTTGCAAAGATTTTATACCACTCGTCGCCTTTGGTGACGTTGCGCCACTGCGCTTTTGTGCCGAGATACTTCACTTCCTCGAGTTGGGAGCAGTACGCGAACGCATCTTCGCCTATTTCTGTCACGCTAGCGGGAATCTCCATTTTTGCAAGCGATGTGCAGTCATAGAATGTTCTGTTGCCGATTTTAGTCACGCTTGTAGGAATCGAAACGCTCTCAAGCGAGATGCAACCTCTGAACGCCCAGTCGCCGATTTCCGTCACACTTGCGGGAATATCCATGTTCGCAAGCGACGTGCATCCCGCGAACGTTCCATAACTGATTTTCGTCACGCCTCCATGAATCGTAACGCTCACGAGTTCTTCGCATCTAGCGAACGCGCCTTCCTCAATGCTCTTGACGCTTGCAGGAATTGATACGGTGGCAAGCGACGTGCATTCGAAGAACGCATAGCTCCCGATGCGCGTCACGCCATTTGGAATTGCGAGCGCGGTCATCGCCTTGAGGTCTGCCACGTCGGACATTATGATGGTCTTCGCATTCTTGACGAGGACACCGTCGTTGTCCATTTGACACCACTGAGCGAGCGTTCCATTGTATTGTACTGTCTTGATGTTGTCGCAATCATCGAATGCTCTGCTGTCAATTTTAGTCACACTTGCGGGGATCGATATGCTCGCGAGCGATTTGCATTCGCAAAACGCTCGCTCTCCTATTTCCGTCACGCCGTCGGAAATCTTAACGCTAGCAAGTCTTTCGCATCCAGCGAACGCGCCTTCCCTGATGTTCTTGACGCTTGCGGGAATTGTAACACTTACAAGCGAGGCGCAGTTAAAGAACGCTCCATTGCCTATTTCTGTTACGGTATTGGGAATCTTCACTTTCATAAGTTTTTCGCAGTTCGAGAATGCGGCATGGGCGATTTTCGTCACACCCTTTGGGATTGTGAGCGCGGTCATCGCTTTGAGATCTGCCATGTCGGACATCGTGATGGTCTTCGCATTTTCTACAAGAAATCCGTCATTGTCTATTTGACACCACTGGGCGAGCGTTCCTTTGTACTGCACTGTCTTTATGTTGGAACGGACACCGAACGCGCTGGCATCAATTTTCTTGACGCTTGTGGGAATTGATACGCTTGTAAGCGAATCGCAGCCCTCGAACGCTGACGTGCCTATTTCAGTCACGCTGTTGGGAATCGTCACGTTTGCAAGCGATTTGCATCCCCTGAACGCCCAGTCGCCTATTTTCGTCACGCCGTCGGGGATTACGAGATTTGCTGGGAGCGCGGTTTTGTCGTAGCCTGTTATCTTTGTTCCGTCCATCTTGAGATACGCGGGGAAATCCTGCGCGAACACTTGCGCCGATAAAAGCAGCCCTGCCGCGCAGAGGCAGGCTATAATGGTTGTTCGTTTTGTGTTCATATTATGATGAGGATAAAGCGGATTGCCGCGAAAGTCAAGTGCGAGTTTAGGGCTTTAGCATCAAAAATACCTTCCTCAAGAAAATTAGTAGAAGAAACAAAATTTTCACTTGAGTAAGTTTTGCACAAGATCTCGCACTTCTTCTCTGCCTTTCTGTAGGATTTTACTTCATATTCTATACCTGCCTTTCAGCAGAATTTCCTTGTGACTTTGCTATTGAATTTTATACGCACTTCTTTTTATCAGAATGTTTTCATGTTGAAGCTGTGAGCGCAAGTTTTGGCATAATACAAAACTCGGTAGTGAGTGGCGCGATTTGGAATGCGTCAAAAACTCCAACGAGGAGCGAAAAACTCGCAGCTATTTTTTTTCACTAGTAAAGTTTCGCGAAAAAAATTTTATTCTTTCATAAAATTGTGCGCCGCGATGCCGAAAAGATATTTTAAAAGCTCCGAAATTTCTTCGCGAGTTTTTTTGTCGATTTTTCCCATCGCCTTTAAAATCGCCATTGCGTTTTTGAACCAATTTTTTTCAAGCTCGCTGTTCGTTCGTGCGCCAGAAGCGGCAATTGTTCCGAACAAAGTTTCCACGAAAAGTTCTCGCTGCTCGTTCGAAAGACCTTCAACCCATTCGTTGAAAGTCTTGTAAAAAATCTCGCTCGCCTTGTCGAAATTTTCAAGCGTTTCGAATTTTCCTTGCGCGATGTGCCACGAAAAAGGCTCGTGCTGCATTATGCCGAACGCTTCGCTTTCCACGACTTGAAATTCGCCCGAATGATGAAAGAGCCGCCCGACAATCGAAAATTTCGGAAAGTAAGAACGAAGCACAGGAACAAGTGAAATCATTTCCTTGGATTGAATCACGTTTTCGGAAAAGCCGGGCCCGTCGAAATTATAGACGCGCGCGATTCGCTTTTTGAATTTCGCCCCGCAAAACGCCGCCGAATAAATCGCAAGGTTTCCGCCTTTGGAATGGCCGCCAACGGAAATTTTCGCGGAAGTGTTTTTCGCCACGAACGAAAGATATTCGAGCGCGTCGAGCTGGGCGGGAACAGTTTTTGAAGCCAAATTGAAATCTTCTTTCCAGCCCACAATCGTGTCGTCCGTGCCGCGAAAAGCCACGAACGGATTTTTGTTCGAAACTGCATTGAAAAAAGTCATCGCGCAAAATTGCTCTTCGTTTTTCAAATCGATTTTGTTGACGAACGCCGCCGCTTCAACATTTTTGAAGCGCGCGCTTTTTGCGCACATTTCCAAAAGTTGCACGGTTAGTTCGGAAATCAAAACGCCCAAATCACTGCGTTCCTTGAAATCCGGAGCGGCGGAAAATTTTTCCCAAAGCGCGCCCAACGCAATTCTTTCTTTTTTTTCAAAATTTTTCGAAACGATTCCATCGAAATTCAAATATGAAAGCTGGCACAAAATGAGCGCGTCCACTTCGCAAAATCCGCTTTGCTCAAAAGTGATGTCACCGCGCCAAAATAAATAGTCAAGCAAATTTCCAAAATTTTTCAAAATCACTCCTTGATTTTCGACAATGAAAAAAAATTCAATTTTTTTTCATTGTCGAAAAAGTCATTTCGCAGCGAAGCGCTTTCGCAACAAGCGCGTAGCGCGAAGTTTCAGGCGAAAATGACAATAAATAAGCGAGTTTCTGAAAGAAACTCGAAGTTAAAATAGTCGCGCTATTGTAGCGACTATTTTAAACTCTCTCCGATTTTCACAGAAAACTTATTTTATACGCTCCAAATATTGAATCGATTTTGGTGGAAGAAGAACGCTTCCATTGAAATTAAATTGTTCTTCCGAAATCAAGTCGGCGAAAATTCCGTGAAGCCCTTCGAACGCGGCGTAACCATAGCCGCCTTTTGGCTCGACGTGGCAACCTTCTTCACTCGCGTTCACCGCTATGAAAATTGTTTGACCGCAAGATTCCCGTGAAAAAATATATTGGCTTTTCGAAAGAAAAACATATCGATAATTTCCGTAGCGCAAGGCGGGGGATTTTTTTCGCAAAAGGCTGACCTTTTGGATAAAATCCGTGAGGTCGTTCCAAACAGGCTTTTCAAAACTCGGGCGCACTCCCCAATGCGAAACTTCGTCATTACTGCCGAGCACCCCCCATTCGCTTCCGTAATAAATACAAGGAATTCCCGGAAGCGCGAAAAGCAATCCCCAAGCAAGACGCAAAATTTCCTTGTCATGGATGACTTGCGCAAAGCGCGTGATGTCGTGATTGTCCAAAAAATTCGCGAGCGTTGTGTGCGTGTAAATTCCTTCCACGCCGAATTCTCTCCGCAAAGTAAAATCGAGTTCGAAAAAATTTTTTGTCTTGACGCTGTTCACGATTGAAGAATGCAATTCGGAATTCGTGGAAGCGTGCACTTTTTTTTCATTGACGATTTTCTTGCAAGAATTCGAATCGTAAACTTCGCCCAAAATCGCAAGGCTTCCGCCCAAGCCCGCGCTCATGTTCGAAGAAAATTCGCGAAGCCGCCGCAAAAATTTTTGGCTCATAAAATCGGCGAGTCCCACGCGAAGTCCGTCAATCGCGAACATGTCCACCCATTTTCGAATCGCGCCGAAAATGTGCTGAACTACTTCTTCGTTCTCGAGATTGAGTTCGGGAAAATCCCAATTGTCTTCGTAACTTTTGTAATAAAATCCGTCGCTGCAAGGAGTGTTGCGGGAAAAGTCGATTTCGGCGAACCAATCAATGTAGCGCGATTTTTGCATATTGTTGCGAATGTCGCGGAACGCCCAAAATCCGCGGCCGACATGATTGAAAAGCGAGTCGAACAAAATTCGAATTCCGTTTTCGTGAAGTGTGTTGCACACCGCCGCAAAATCTTCGTTGCTTCCAAGCCGGCTGTCGAGCGTGTAAAAATCGCGCGTGTTATATCCATGCGTGTCGCTTTGCAAAACCGGAGAAAAATAAACCGCGTTCACGTTGAGTTTTTTTAACTGTTCGATCCAAAGCAAAACCCTGTCAATTCTTCGTATCGGACGAGTGGCGGCGTTCCAAGTGTTCGACCAGTCCCAAGAATTTTCGTGGGGTGCGCCGCACAAGCCAAGAGGATAAAATTGATACATTATGCAATCGTCAAGCCAACTCGTGTTCATTTTTACAAAGTCGCAAGGCTTCGGCTTACTCATTTATTTTGAGCAAGATTTTTTGCGTTGCAAATTTATTTTTCGCCGCGCAAAATTTGGCGCACAAGAATTCCCGAAGGCTGTAAGTCGCTTTCCTGCCAGCCGCCTTTCGCGGAATTGTCCTTGTTGAATTTCAAAACGCCGGAATCTTCGCCTTTGTTGTTCACCGACCAATTCGCCCAGCAAATTTTATTTTTTTCCATAAAGCGAATCCATTCGAGAGATTCCTTTTCGAAAACTCCGCCATCGCCGCTGTCTTTTGTCGTGCCCCATTCGGTAATGAAAACAGGAATCCCGGATTTTATCGCGCTTTCAATGTGATCGCGCCGCGCCTTTCCTTGGCTGCCCGCATAAAAATGCATCGTGTACATAATGTTTTTTCCGTCGAGCGGACTTTTCATTACGTCGGTCAAATCGCCGCTCCAATTCGGCGTTCCCACGACGATGATGTTGTCGCAATATTTTCTGATGATCGGAATTATGCGCTCGGCGTAAGGCTTGATGTTGCCTTCCCAAGTGACATCGTTGCCGTTCGGCTCGTTGCAAATTTCATAGATTATGTTCGGACAATCCGCGTAGGTCGAAGCGATTCGTTCGAAAAAATCCGCGGCCTTGTCCACGTACAAAAGAGGATCGCGCTCTGGCAAAACATGCCAGTCCACGAGAATGTACATTCCAAGTTCAATGGCCGCGTCAATAGATTCAATCATCTTGTTCGCGAGCGCGGGATTTTGTGCGTAGCCGCCTCCGCCAATGTACATCGCGCTTCGCCACAAATCGCAATTCCAATCGTCGCGAAGCCATTTCATGACATCGCGGTTGGCATATTTTCCATACCAATGCAATCCGTGCGAACTCATTCCGCAAAGTTGGACGCTCTTTCCATCCTCAGCGCAAACTTTCGTTCCGTCCAAATGCAACGCGCCGTAGCGTTCCACAGGAGTTTTTCCGTCATTAAAAATTTTTCGTTTTGCTCCGCAAGAAGCAAGCGAAAAAATCGCCGCCAAAACCAAAGTCGCCACAGCCGCGCGAAATAAATTTTTTTTCATATTAACTCCTATTTTGATTTTAAAATAAATTACAATTCTTTTACAGTTTCACAAATCGCAAGCCGCTGAGAATGTCGCTCGCTCGGAACGGAATCTTCGGCAGGATAGCCGATGTCCAAAAGGCAAACCAAATGAAGCGTCTCGGGAAGATTCAAAGCCTTCATAATTTTTGCCGAATCAAATCCGCGCGCCCAAAGCGTGCCCAAGCCAAGTTCCGCCGCCTCGAACATCATCGACGTATTTACAATCGCCGCGTCAACTTCGCCGCCATCATACGCGCCGCATTCGGAATCAACGTAAACTGTTTCCGAAGTGTTCTTGTAACTCGCGGACTTTTCGTAGCAAACCGCAAGCACGATCGGCGCGTTGTACGCCATCGGAGTGGCGTCGTAAATTTTTTGCAACGCGGCTTGAGTTTTCAAAACAAAAATTCTTTGCGATTGCGAATTTTTCGCAGTGGGCGCAAGACGACCAGCTTCAAGAATTTTTTCGAGCTTTTCTTTTTCAACTGCGCGCTCGGAAAATTTCCTCACCGAATAACGATTTTTGCAAAGTTCCAAAAAATCCATATTTTCATTTTACAAAGAAACGCGGGAAAAAGCAAGAGAAATTTTCTTTAGCAAAAATCCGCTGCGAATCCGCGGACGTTGAATTTTTCTCGTGAGTTTTAAAGTAGGAAAGGAAAGTCATTTAAATTTCATTCTTCGGATTTTTGCATTTCCTTCAATTCCAATTTTCCGGATTTCGTCAAAATGAAAACGCCTTTTTTGTTTTGCGTGATGAAATCTTTTTCTTGCAATTCTGCGATGCGCGATTCAATGTAATCCTGCGAGCGGCTTTCGTCGATGAATTGCGCTATGATTTCATTTTTGGGATTTTTTTTCTTCGCAAGAAAATTCAAAATTTCAAATTGCAGTTCGGCAATTTTTGCTAGCCGCTCTTCTTCGGCTTTTTTAATTTGGAGCGCGTTTTCTTTTTCCGCTTCGGCTTTTTCAAAATAAAAATTTTTTAGCGAATCAAAAATAAATTTCGCGTAAGCGGCCTGTCCGCTTTTTCCCAAATGAAGTCCGTCGGGCGCGAAAAAATCGCTGTGATTTTTTGAAAAACTTTCCCAATCGATGATATGCAAGTTTGGAAATTTTTTCGCATAGTCTTTGAGGCGCGAATTCATTTTTACGATTTTGTCGTTCGTGACTGTGAGCCAAAAAACTTCGCGTTCGCCAAGCAATTTCATAAGCGCGTTTTTTGTGTTTTCCGAAGAATCGCCATTGCTGCCCAAATGAATCACGATTGGCTCGCCCAATTTTTTTTGGAGGCTCAGCTCTTCGACTGGTTCGAGAATGCTCCACGCCATTCGCGAAACTTTTGCGTCGATGTAGATGTTCGGAAAAAAATCATAAAGGCTGTTCGACGCGCCGAGCATGATAGAATCGCCGAACGCAACAATCGGCATGCTTTTTACTTTTTCGGCAATGTCCTCGTCGCTTCCATTTTTGTTTTCGTCTTGCGAAATTTTTTCGCTTTCCGATTTTTCGTTGTCAAGAATTTGCGTTTTTTCATTTTCCGAAATTTCCGCGCTTTGAGAATTTTCGCTTTTATAAAATTCCGCTTTTTTTTGTTCCAAAAGAATTTCGTTTTCTTGGATTTCATTTTCGAGCGCGCTCATCTGCGCCGAAAAATCTTGCGCTGTGAAAAATTTGTATATTCCCGCCGCAGTCACTGCGAAAAGCAAAATTTTTGCAAAAATTGAAAAAGCTTTTTTCGAGACATTTTTGTTCAGGCTGAAGCGAATGAAAGAAGAAAAAAGAAGTGTCATCGTGATGATTGTGAAAAATTTCAGCAAATGGAATTTGTTATATATGAATATATGTTCACATATAAATATAATTGGGTATTGCGTCAAATAAATTTCATAACTTAAATTCGCAAGAGTTTTTGAAAATTTGTCATTTTGATTTTTTATCAAAGCGCCGTAGTCGATGAGGCTTGCTGTGAAAATCGTTGTGACGGAAAGTCCGATTGCGAACAATTCGCTTTCGCCGCTTACGAATATGAAAATGCAAAGCAGGACGATTAGGTAAAACGAAAAAATTATTTTTGTCACTTTTTGATTGTTGGATTTTATCGGCATCAGATTTTTGTCGCAGCAGTGGCTGAATCCCAGCGCGATTCCGAAGAGCCACGAAAATGCATGCGAAAATGTGTTGTAATACGCGCTCATCACATTCGAAGTAAAACACAAAATATAGAAAAAGAACGCGCTCGCAGTTCCCAATGCAAGCGTGATTATGATTGGAATTTCTTCGTTCGTGCGCTCGGCAATTTTTTTTAATCCGATTAGAATGAACGGAAATATCAGTTCGAATTGAAGCAAAATCGACATATACCAAAAATGCGTGAACGGCGAATTTATGTGCGCGGAAAAATAATCCAAGTTCGCGTGTAGCTGCCAAAAATTGTTGTAGCCCAAAAGTATCGAGACAACTTCATTGCGCAAATTTATTATTTTGATTTCCTTCAAAAATGATGTCGCGAAAATCGTGGTGAAAATCGTGATGACAATTGGAATGTAAATTTTTATGAAGCGATTTTTGTAATAGCGCAGGAGCGAAAATTTCTTTTTTTCGAAATTCGTTATGCAAGACAAATATCCGCTCAACGTGAAAAATGAGCACACTGCCAAATAGCCGCCTTTGAGAATGTCGAGATGATAAAGCAGCACGGCAAAGCAAGAAAATATTCTGATGATGTCAAGGCTTTTGTAATATTTTTTTTGCGTATTCGAATTTTCGCCCATTTTAATTTTTGTCCAAATTTCTGCAAGATATTTTATTTTGCTTCCTCGTAAAGCGGCCAAACTTTTTTGACAATTTTTTGCAAGTTCGAAATCCGCGAAGAATTCGAAGGATGCGTGCTCATAAATTCAGGCGTGGAAGAATTCGTAAGCGAATCCATTTTTTTCCAAATGTTCACGGCCTCGTTTGGATCATAGCCTGCGCGCGCCATGAGTTCTGTTCCCATGTTGTCAGCTTCGGTTTCATTGTCGCGGCTGAAAGGAAGAGTGAGTCCGTATTGTGCGCCGAGCGCGAGTGCCGTCGTTCCCAAATCGCCGATGTTCGCGACGGAAGAAATCGCCGAGATTCCAAGTTGTGTGAGGGCTTCGCGGCTGGCTTGTTCACGGCTGTGCTCTTTGAGCGCGTGTGAAATTTCGTGTCCCATCACTGCGGCGAGTTCTCCGTCCGTCAACTTGAGAGAATTTATGATGCCTGTGTAGACGACGATTTTTCCGCCAGGCATGCACCAAGCGTTTATCGTGGAATCAGTGATGACATTCACTTCCCAATCCCAGTCGAGCGCGTCGCTTCTAAACGCGCCTGTTTGCGCAATCAAATCGTTCGCGATTTTTTGGACGCGATTATAGGTCGCAGAATCAGTGTTCAAATTTTTTGCGGCTTTCGCTTCTGCGATTACCTGCGAATATTGTGCGGCCGCGCTTTGGTTCATCTGAGCTTCGCTGTAAAGAAAAAGCTGGTTTCTGTCCGCGCCCACAAGCCCCGACGATGTGCTTGACATGCACGCGGTAAAAAGTACGAATGGCAAAATGAAAATTGCGCTGAAAAATTTTTTCATAAAAACTCCTGATGAAAACTTGCAAAATATTATATTGAATTTTCGGAGCAAAGGCAAGCGAATTGACGCAGAGGCGCAACAGCGATTTTTGGAAATACTGGACTTTTTTTTTATATTGTGATACAATTCGCTGATTGATTAGGAGAAAAAAATGAAAGAACTTTCTGCATTGTTGGGATTTCGTGAATCAATTCGCGTGGTGGATGCCACTCTTCGCGATGGCGGCATTGTGAACGATTTTAAATTCAGCGACGATTTTGTAAAGGAACTTTACCAAACGAATATTGCGGCTGGCGTGGATTATATGGAAGTGGGCTACAAAGCCAGCAAAAAACTTTTCGACGAGTCGAAATTCGGCAAATGGAAATTTTGCGACGACGATGCGATTTTCAAAGTGCTCGGCGATAATTCGGAAAAGAAAATCAGGCTCGCGGCGATGGCGGACGTTGGTCGATGCGATTTCAAGAACGACATTCGCGACCGCGCGAACAGCCCGCTCGATTTGATTCGCGTGGCTTGCTATGTTCATCAAATTCCTGGCGCGCTTGAAATCATCGAGGACGCGAAGGCAAAGGGCTATGAAGTGACTTGCAATATCATGGCGATTTCCACGGCGCAGGAGGGGGACATAAAAGTCGCGCTCGACATGCTCGGAAAATCTTCGGTGGATTGCATTTATATTGTGGACAGTTACGGTTCGATTTATCCTGAGCAAATGCAGCGCGTCGCGGCGATGTACAAGGAAGTTGCCGACAAGCACGGAAAAATGCTTGGAATCCATGCGCATAACAATCAACAATTGGCTTTTGCGAATACGATTGAAGCCGTGGGCGATGGCGTGGATTGGCTTGACGCGACTTACAGCGGAATGGGGCGAGGCGCAGGAAACTGCTTCATGGAAAATCTTTTGGCGTTTTTGAAAAATCCGAAATACAATATTTATCCCGCGCTCAAGTTCGTGGAAACCAAAATGGCCGACTTGAAAAAAGAAGGCGTGGTTTGGGGCTATGACGTTCCATACCTTGTGACGGGCTTGTTGAATCAGCACCCGCGCACGGCGATTGCGTTCACGAAAGAAAAGCGCACGGATTATTCCAAATTCTACGACGAGCAAATCGCGCAAGAATAGTTTTTTCTGAAGCCCCTTGCGGAAGCGAAAATCGCAAGGCTTCGCCTTGCTTATGGAAGCGAATGCTTTTGTTCCTCTTTGAAAATCCGCGAGTTCGATTCCCGACACTCGAAAGCAGACCGAAGGGGCGCGTAAAAATATGAATGATGAAATTTTAAAAGTTGCGTTGTTGCAATTATTGCCGGCGGCTTCATTGAAAGGAAATCTTGAAAAAGGGTTTGACGCCTGCGTTCGCGCAAAAAAATTGGGCGCGGACATCGCGCTTTTTCCCGAAATGTGGAGCAGCGGATATTGCATTCCCGAAGACATTTGCGAATTGAAAAATTTGGCCATCGCCGAGGACAGCGATTTTGTGTGCGAATTTCAAATGCTCGCGAAAAAACTTGAAATGGCGATAGGCGTTACGTTTCTTGAAAAATGCGAGCCGCTGCCCAAAAATACGATTATGCTTTTTGATCGCCATGGAAAATTGGCGTTGAAATATTCCAAAGTTCATACTTGCGATTTTAGCGATGAAGCGCGGCTTTCGGCTGGAGAAGATTTTTATGTCGCGGATGTTGAAACCGGAATTGGAAATGTGAAAATTGGTTCAATGATTTGTTTTGACCGCGAGTTTCCAGAAAGCGCGCGAATCTTGATGCTGAAAGGCGCGGAATTGGTGCTCGCTCCGAATGCTTGCCCGATGGAAATAAACAGGCTCGCCGCGCTTCGCACTCGCGCTTACGAAAATATGCTCGCCGTCGCCACTTGCAATTATCCTGTCGGGCAACCTGATTGCAATGGGCATTCCAGCATTTTTGACGGAGTTGCGTGGATTAGGAATGAGGCGGGCGTGAGAGATATGTGCGTTTTGGAAACGCCGGGCGAAGAAGGAATTTATATCGGGGAAATTGATATGAAGATGCTTCGCGAATATCGAGCGAGCGAAGTTATGGGGAATGCTTACCGGCATCCGAAAAAATACAAAGCCATCACGGAGTGCGGAATTGAAGAGCCGTTTGTAAGGGCGGATTATCGGAATTAAGATTGTAATCTTGTAAAAAAATTTTAATTGCGCAGAGTAGTGCGGAGCAAAATTTCCCGAAAAGAACGCCGCCCAAAATGAGCGACGTTTTTTTGCGAGATGCTTTTTAGAAATTTATGCCGAGGCCGATGTACGGAGTAGCACCGAAGCGGAAGCCTTTGTCGAATTCAATTTCTACTTCGTCACCCTTTTCTGGTATCAGAGTTAGTTTGTTCGGGAAGTCGAACGTAAGGTCGCAGCCGAGAATGAACGAACATCGCTTGCTTGCGCTGAATCTAAACTGAGGCGTGAGAGCAAATCCAAACGTGGTATATTCTACATAGAGGTATTTGTATTTGTATGAATAATACGAGTCCCGTGCAACAACCCCATGGAATCCAAGTCCAGTCTGGAAGCGCACTCCGCCCAAGTTCACTCCGAAGGCAGGTCCTATCATAAATTCGAGGGAAGTTGCAAATCCAAGCTCGTCTAGACCACCAGCATTTAAATCCACGTCGTAGTCACCGACGCTTAATTTGTCGTGAGCATAGAATCCACCAAGATTCACGCCCACCGAAGCGTAGATTCCAAGCATGTCGTTCAACAAAAAGCAGTCATACGTGGCGACCTTGAATTGTCCGCCAAATTCAAGAATGTTTTGAGTAAACTCAACGCCATTATAGTCGTTTGTCATTTTAGTGACTCCAATCGGAATTCCGAACTGCAAGTCAATGCCTTTGGTGTAGTTTTCGGCGAAAACCGTTCCGCCCAAAGCAAGCGCAACGAAGAGCGCGCCCAATTTCTTTTTCATAATTTCCTCCTTATGAAATTTGAAAAATGAATGTATAAAAGATTCCGCGAGTTCCATGAAACTGCAAAATTTGCGGATATGAAATTATACAATGGAATGGGGGGTCAAGTGCTTTTTTTGAAAAAATGAAAAAAAATCGTGTTTTATTTTGATAGAAAATTTCCCGAAAAAACGAGAATTTTTTTTAAAAAAAAGTTAGCCAAAAGTAACAAAAATTATTGACAAATAATTTTAAATGTGTTAAGATAACTTAAATTGGCAAGGGCGAATTTTTTGAACGAAACTTGCTTGCGAGTTTTCGCCTTTTGTTTTATTTAATATAATTAGGAGAAATTATGCCGTTGTTGTTTACGTCTGCGGGAGATGAAGTTCGGGTTGCGTCCATTGGCGGAAATGCTGCCGTGAAGCAACGTCTCAACGAAATTGGCTTCAATGTTGGCGCGCCGATTTCTGTGGTGCAAAAAATTGCGACCGGCTTGATTGTAAAAGTCAAAGGCGCGAGGATTGCGCTCGACCGTTCGATGGCTGGAAAAATTTTGGTTTGCTAGTTTTTGCTTACGAGGAATTTTTTGTGGAAAATTTATTTTTAAATTTTCCACTTTTTTTGGCGTTGAAGTTTGCCTTTGCAAACTTTAGTTGTATATAACTTATTATTTGACAATAATTTTATGGAGGTTTGCATGAGTACGTTGCGCGAAGCGAAAGTCGGCTCTGCGGTTGTCGTCAAAAAGTTGAACGGCGAGGGTGCTTTGAAACGTCGTCTTATGGACATGGGCTTTACGAAGGGTTGCGAAATTTTCGTGAGGAAAGTCGCGCCGCTTGGCGACCCAGTCGAAGTGACGATTCGCGGATATGAGCTGAGTGTCCGCAAGGACGATGCCGACTGCATTGAAATAGAATAAATTTTGCGGCGGAAAGAGGAACGCGAGATTTTGCTTCCGCTGGAGCACTAGCCTCTGCACCGTTCCGCTTCCGCAAGGGGCTTCAGAAAACGAGATTGAAAATTTAAGGAATACTATAATTTATAGGAGTTTTAAAATGGAAACAAAATTGGCTTTGGCGGGAAATCCCAATTGCGGAAAAACCACGATGTTCAACGCGCTCACGGGTGCGGTTCAATATGTTGGAAACTGGCCGGGCGTTACGGTGGAAAAAAAAGAAGGCAAAGTTCGTGGCGCGGAAAATGTGATTGTCACGGACTTGCCG
This sequence comes from uncultured Treponema sp., assembly GCA_947174385.1. GTDB lineage: Bacteria > Spirochaetota > Spirochaetia > Treponematales > Treponemataceae > Treponema_D. The sequence continues at coordinate 21,041 of CAMWIU010000003.1, read as the reverse complement.
GGAATTTATTCGCTTTCGCCTTACACGAACGAGGAAATTGTTTCGCGCGATTATTTGGCGAGCGACGAGGCGGCTGCGGTGATAAACATTGTTGACGCTACGAACATCGAGCGCAATCTTTATTTGACGACTCAGATTTTGGAATTGGGAAAGCCGGTCGTGCTTGCGCTGAATATGGTTGACGCGATGGAAAAGTCTGGCGACAAAATCGACGTGGCGCGTCTTTCCGAACGGCTTGGCTGCAAGATTGTAAAAACCGTCGCGCTTCACAACAAGGGCACGAAGGAAGTTTTGGCGGCCGCGCTTGAGGCGAGCAAGAAAAAATCGCAGACTGGGGGGGGCAAGCCGTGTTTCTCCGTCGAAGTTGAAAAGGCGATTTCCGAAGCGGCGGAACTTTTGCCGAGCAAAATTCCTGCGCATTTGAAAAGATGGAGCGCGATAAAACTTTTGGAGCGCGATGCGAATTTGATTGATCGTCTTGATTTGAACTCAGATTTGCTTGAGAAAGCGGAATCGATTTCAAAAAAATTGGAAAAGTCCAAAGATGATGACATCGAATCAATCATAACGAATGAACGCTACGAATACATCACGAAAATGCTTGACGGCGTTCTTGTGAAGAGCGGCGCGAAAATGACGGCCTCCGACAAAATCGACCGCATCGTTACAAATCGCATTTTGGGAATACCGATATTTTTGTTGGTGATGTGGTTCGTTTATTACATTGCGGTTTCGACCGTCGGCACGATGGCAACGGATTGGGCGAACGACAGTTTTGTCGGCGGCATTCAAGGCTGGGTGGAAGAAGCGATGTCGAACGCGGGCGCAAGCGAAATTCTTGTCGATTGCGTGGTGAACGGAATAATTGGCGGCGTGGGCGCGGTGCTTGGATTTGTTCCGCAAATGGCGATTTTATTTTTGCTGCTTTCGATTTTGGAAGACGTGGGCTATATGGTTCGAATCGCGTTCGTGATGGACAGGCTTTTCAGGAAATTCGGCTTGAGCGGGAAATCGTTCATTCCGCTTTTGATTTCTTCGGGCTGCGGAATTCCTGGAATCATGGCGAGCCGCACGATTGAAAACGAAAACGATCGGCGCATGACAATTATGACGACGACTTGGATTCCATGCGGCGCGAAACTTCCTGTAATCGCGCTTATGGCGACTGTAATCGGAAGCGTAGCGTTTGGCGATCCTGCGCGCGCCGCGTTCATCGGGCCGCTCATGTATCTTGTGGGAATTGCTTCGGTTTTGATTGCCGCAGTCATGCTGAAAAAAACGAAGGCGTTTCACGGGCCTGCCGCGCCGTTCGTCATGGAACTTCCGCAATATCACATTCCTCAAGCGAAAACGGTTTTGCTTCACACTTGGGAGCGCGTGAAAAGTTTCGTGGTGAAGGCAGGAACAATTTTGTTTCTCGCATGTCTTGTGATTTGGTTTCTTTCGAGTTACGGAATCGCGTCTCCAAAAGAGGCTGAATATGCGGAAGACGGCACGCTGATTCAAGAAGCGAGCGAAGGCGGATTCACACTTGTCGATGCGGACGAATCGATTTTGAGCTACATCGGCGGCGGCTTGAGTTATATTTTCCGACCGCTTGGTTTTGGTGCGTATACTGATGCGGAAGGCGTTCACAAAAATTGGCAAGGCGCGGCGGCTGTGATTTCAGGTTTCAGCGCGAAGGAGGCGATTGTTTCTACGATGGGAGTTTTGGCGGGAGTTGACGAAGAAGAAAGCGAAGACGAGGAAATTGTAAGCAACGCGATTGCAGAATGGTTTCCGACAGGCTTGGCGGCGTTCGCCTTTTTGATGTTCAACTTGCTTGATTCGCCTTGCCTTGCCGCAATCGCGACGATGGCGAGCGAGTTAAAAAATCGAAAATGGTTTTGGTTTGCGATTGTGTTCCAAAATGTCTTCGCGTACATTGCGACGATGATCGTTTATCAACTGGGAATGCTTTTCGTGCATGGAGTTTTCGGCGCGGCAACCGTAATCGCGTTTGCTTTCCTAGCGTTCATTTTGGTGATGCTTTTCCGCCCGAATCCTTACGCGAAAGAAGACGCGATGAAAATCCGCGTTACGGCATGAGACAAGTTTTGTAATAGCGAAGTCGAATGATGGTGCTTGAAAATCCGTGCAGAAATTCGCGCGGATTTTTGAGCGCAGTTTTTGATTGCGCGATTGTTGCAAATTTTTTGCGGATTGAGTTTGATGCGATGAAACTTGTCGCGAATTTTTTATGGGAGAAAATTATGATTGTGAATATTATCATCGGCGCATTGATTGTGATTTACGCGGCGTTCGTAATTTTTGGCGCGATAAAAAAAAGGCGGAACGCAAAAAAATCCGGAAACGCAGGATGTCCATTTTGCAGCGGCGGAAGTTGTTCGGGCTGCGAGAAAAAATCGTGAAATTTTTTTGAAGCCCTCTCGAGAATTTCCAAGAGGAACGAAAATTTTCGCTTCCGCTGGGGCTAGCATCTGGTCGCAAGCCGTGCGGCTTGCTCACCGAGTTTTTGTTCAAGTACTTGACTTACACAAAAACTCGCGAAGTCAAGCACTCGTAAGGGGCTTCAAAAAAACGCCGCCCAAAATCGGGCGGCGTTTTTCGCATTTTTAATTGAAATTATTTTGCTTCTTCCAATGTGATGTCGTCAAGATAAATGTGGTGCTCTTTGGAAATGCGCTTTCCGCTGACCGCGCCCATCGAAACGCTCAACATCGCCTGCGGATTGTCCACGGGCATTTTGAACGTCTTTTCGAACGTCTGGAATTCAGTGCCGAGCGAAACTGTGGCTTGGCTCGCGTAGTTGTCCCAATTGTTGTCCTTGCTTCCGTCGTGCTGAATCGCAAACATCAAGTCGCGCTTGATCGTGGATTTCGCCTTGAGGCGCAGAACGTAGGTCTTGCCTTTTTCAAGGGAAACGCCGCGCTGAATGAGCTGGACTTTCCAATCCATGTCGCCGGTGTTTGCGATGTTGAAATCCAAAACATTGTTCGCGCCTTCTTCGATCACTTCGCAGCTCGCCTTTGCAGAATTGTCCGTGAAAACTTCGAAGAACATAAGGTCGCCGTTGAACTCGGAATTTTTTATCAAGCCTTTGTCCGCGTCCTCGTTGTAGGCAGGCGTTTTTCGCTCCACCTTTCCGGTTTGCTCCAAGCGAACGTCGGTGATGAAAATGTCCGCGGTCGAGCCCATCTTTCCCATGTTGAATTCGATTCGCGCCGCGTCGTCAGTTTCGTCGCGCATCGTAAAATCGAACGAATACGATTTCATTTCAGGCGTGAGTGAAATCACAGTGTCCTTAAGATAGCGTTTCCAATTGCGCGTGGGCGCGCTCACTCCGATTTTCATCGTGCGTTTTTTGGCGGCGCGTGCCTTGAAACTGAATCGATATTTTCCACCTTGAACCAAAGGCATTTTCGCCTGAACAAGCTGAATCGAATATTCTTCGTTTCCTGGCTTTTTCGTCGTGATGTGGATTTCGGAATTTTCGATTGAAGCCGCTCCATCTCCGCCCACGGCCGAAAGGAACTGCCAGTCCGTTTCATCGCCAAGATTTTCTTTAGCGGAAAAATTTCCGTTCGTCACGAAGTTTCCGCTTGAATCGGCGTTCTTCAAATTCAAGACTTTTTGCGGCTTTGCGACATTCTCATTGTAAGACGCTTTTTGGTAGACGCGAACGTAGTCGATTTCGAAAGTCGCGCCGTCGATATAAGTGGCGTTCTTTTCCGGGCTTCCCGGCCAATCTCCACCCACCGCCAAATTCAAAATTATATAGAACGGCTGATTGAACGGCGCGGGATACGGATGCGGCTTTTGACCGTCGCTTTTCGTAAACCAATCGTTTTCAGTGTGATACAAATTTCCATCGACGTACCAAGAAATTCTTCCGGGCTCCCATTCGCATGCGAAATTATGGAAATCATCGGAAAATGCGGTTTTTCCCAAAATGGATTTTCCCTGGCTTTCGTTGTGCGGATTTCCGTGGTGAATCGTTCCGAACGCCGTGCTCGTGTCGTGCCCCAAAACTTCCGCGATGTCGATTTCGCCGCAGCGAGGCCACTGTCCGTAAAACTGCTCGTCGGTGGGCATCATCCAAAACGCCGGCAAAAATCCTTTGCCCGCAGGAAATTTCGCGCGGCACTCGATAATGCCGTATTTGAAATCGTGCTTGCCCTGCGTGTTCACGCGGCCGGAAGTGTACAAGTTTTTCTTGGCGTTTTTCGTGACGGGGCGCAAAATCAACTTTCCGTCTTTCACCTGAATGTTTTCCGCGCTGTCCACATATTCCTGCATTTCGTTGTTGACCCAGCCGCGCTGATGCAATTCGACATTCCAGTCATCGCGGTTGAGCTGCGAGCCTTCGAACTCGTCCTGCCATTTGAGCGAGTAGCCTTCGTAGGAAAGCGTCTTGTTTTGCGCGACGACATTCGCCGAGAGCGCGCAAGCAAAAAACGCCGCGAAAGCAGCGACCTTTCCAAAAACATTTTTCATAATTTCCCTCCATAAATAAAAAGTGAATTCATAGAAGCCGATTTTTCTATTTTATAGAAGAAACGGCGCGAAATATATCTTTTTTATGCTTTAAATGTCGATTTTCCGCAGTGATATTCCAAAAGCGAAAATCAACATACCTCGACGCAAGCGTCGGGGTATGCGCAAGTCGCGCGAGCGACCAGTTAAATAATTTTCCACCCATGCATACGGCGCGAAGCGACGTATGAACCCCTCCGCTCGAATCCAGCGCGCACAAAAAACATCGCCCGCAAAAAATGCGAGCGATGTTTTGTTTCAAGAAACTGGTGATGTAGGAATGAATTTTTTATTCAGTCCACATATAGGCTTCGCTGATTGTGATACTGCCCGAAGAAGGATTTTCTTTGTCACCTTCTGAGTTTAATGATACGACAAACTTATTTGCCTCAGGAAGTTTAGTATTCAACGTCAGAACAAAAGTTGCCGTCTCATTTGGTTTGATTTCCGCAAGTGCACCATAATCAACAGAATCAAGCTTGGCTCCATTGATAATAGCAGAAGAAAGTCCAGATTTATATCCATTGTTATTTGACCATGTGTCATTTTTTATGCTTATTTTGACATAGGCAGTCTCACTTCCATTGTTTTTTACCTTGCATTCTACGGTATCATTGTTTCCAATGGTTATATCCATTCCACAGCAATTGTCTTTAGTAACTGCTGATTCGTGAGAAATTGTAACGGCTTTGTCTTTGCTTTTATCAACTGTGTATTTTTCCCAACCGTCAAAACCATCAAATTTTATTTCCGTCTTTTCGCCACCTGTTATCGGAGTAGTAGGAGTTTCAAGTTCGCTTTCGTTAATAATCTTTTTCATGCTGATTCCGCTTACAGTGATATTGCCTTTCGCCACAGTACCAGCAATTTTTTCTTGTGAATTAAGCGAGATTGCAACCGTGTCGGGTTTTTTTGAAGTGTCAAATTTGTTTGCGATTACTACGCTGCCTTTTGCGGGTATTGTCAGTTCCACGCTGTACATGACATCGCCACTTTGTTTTTTTCCATCAACGTAAACTGCAGTAACGGTCGGAGTCGGTTGCCATTTATTTGCCTCTGTTCCAGCTTTGTTCACTTGAACTTGCACAGTCGCCGTCACATCGGAATTGTTCGTTATCTTCGTATACAGTGTGTTGTTATCGCCAAAATTCGGTTTGAAAGAGCAGCTCGCATATTTTGCCATAGGCGCATTATGTGAAATTGTGATAGAGCCGTTATTGTTTTTTGTGACAGTGTAATTGGCAGTTCCTGCTTGTCCTTCATATTTTTCAATGTTGCTGACAACTATTGCAGTCCAATTTTGCGGCACATCAGGATCTTTAATAGGATCTGTATCATCACTTCCGTTAGAACAAGATGTTATTACCCCCCCCCATAGTGCCCATAATTGCGAGAGCCGCGCAGAGCGCGATTCCTTTTGAAATCTTTTTTGCCAATTTCATAAACTGCTCCTTAAAAAAATTTTTTAGACCGCATACGCAATCTTTATCTAGATTTTCACGCGGAATTCACGATAAATATATCTTTTTCTTGCTTTAAATGTCGATTTCATGCTATAATCTTCATTATGAAGAAGAATAAAAATCTTTTTTACAAAGAATTTCTAAACAGGGAAAATATTTTTCTGCGCGCGGGCTTCGTTCCCGAATCGGAATTTTATTCGGCGATAAAGTCCGGCAATGTAAGACGGGTGAAAAAATTGTGCGAAGAGCCGCTGGACAAAAAAAACGGATTGGGCGTGCTTTCGAAAAATCCTGTGCGGAATTTGAAATATCATTTCGTGATAACGGCGGCGATGGTGGCGCGAAAATGCATCGAAGGCGGAATGGAATATTCGCAGGCGTACACGATAAGCGACATGTACATTTTGCGGATGGATTCGCTTTCCGACGTGGAGGAAATTTCCGCGCTCCACAAAAAAATGTGCTTGGAATACGCGGCGCAAATGCGAATCGTTTCGAAAAAAATGCCTTGCTCGAAATATGTCTCTTCCTGCTTGAATTACATCTACGAAAATTTGCACGAAAAAATTTCCGTGGCGGATCTCGCGAGAATTTCGGGCTTGAGCGAATCGTACATTTCGCGGCTTTTTCACAAGGAGACTGGTTTTAAAATTCAGGAATATGTTTTGCAGCAAAAGATTGAGGCTTCGAAAAATATGCTTTTGTACACGGATCGCGCGCTTTGCGACATTGCATTGATTTTGGGTTTTCCAAATCAAAGTTATTGGACGCAATCATTCCGCCGCATCGTCGGCACAACGCCCGCGAAATTCCGCACGAAGATGCCTACTTTTTTTTGAGCAAATCGCGCACGACTTCGCTTGCGATGAGCAGGCCTGCCACGCTTGGAACGAACGCCGTCGAAGCGACGACTGCGCGGTTTTTTTCATTTTGTGCGTTTTCGTTTTGCGCGGCTTCCACATGCGCGAGCGGCGATTCCGTCGAAAATACGACTTTCAAATTTTTTATGCCGCGCTTTTTCAGTTCGTGGCGCATCACTCGCGCGAGCGGGCAGACGCTCGTTTCGTAAATGTCGGCGACTTTCAAAAGGGAGGGGTCGATTTTATTTCCAGTTCCCATGCACGAAATGACTTTTGTTCCTGCCGATTGCGCTTGCAACGCGATTTGAATTTTTGCCGAAACTGTGTCAACTGCGTCAATAACATAATCGTAATTTTTAAAATCGAATTCACTTGAATTTTCTGGAAGAAAAAAAAATTTTCGCGCATTCACGTTCGCATTTGGATTTATCGAAAGCACGCGCTCTCGCGCCGCGTCCGCCTTGAACTCGCCGAGCGTTTTGGAAGTGGCGAGAATCTGCCGATTGAAATTTGAAATGCAAATGCGGTCGCTGTCAATCAAATCGAAATTGCCGATGCCGCTTCGCGCCAACGCTTCCAAAACATAGCCGCCCACTCCGCCCAGCCCGAAAATTGCCACGCGCGATTTTTCGAGGCGCAACATATTTTCTTTTCCAAAAATAATTTGCGTGCGCGAAAATCGATCTTCCGTTTCTTCCATAAAAAAAATCATAGCAAAATTTTTCGCATTTTTCAAGAATTGAGATTGTAAGAAAAGCGCGTGGCTTGCGATGAGGAACAAGAGCTTCCGCTTCCGCTGGTGTACCGTCTGCACCGTTTCGCTACCGAACGGGGGTTCATAAAAAAAGTCGCACCAAGATATTGACAAACGTTTCTCTCTATAGTAACATAGAATTTGTATAATCAATAGGAGTTTTGTATGAAAGTTTCAAAAAAAATTGGCTCGGTCGCTTGCACTTTTTTTGCGGCGATTTCTTTGCTTTTGATTTCAGGTTGCGCGAAAAAATCTTCGGGCACGAATTCTTCCGATTCGAAATCCGTGAAAATCGGCATCGCGAAAATCGTTCAACATGTCGCGCTTGACGCAGTGGAACAAGGCGTGATTGACGTGGTGAACGAAAGCGGATTTTCTGCCGAATATGATTTGCAGAACGCGAACGGCGACGTGAACACCGCCGCGCAAATCGCGAACAAATATCGCGACGAGCGAGTCGATGTCGCAGTCGGAATTGCAACTCCGGTTGCGATTGCGCTTGCAAACACAATCAAAGACATTCCCGTGGTTTTCGGAACGGTGAACGATCCTGTGGGCGCGGGCTTAGTTTCCACGGTGGCGCACGGCGAAGGCAATGTCACCGGAATGAGCGACGCGATTCCCACCGACCAGCACATCGCAGTTTTCAAGGAAGTGGCTGGCATAAAAACTCTCGGCTACATCTACACTTCGAACGAAGCGAATTCCGCCGGCAGCTTTGAAGAAGTGAAAAAGGCTTGCGCGAAAAACGGAATAAATCTCGTTTCGCAGGCAATCACGAATTCTTCGGAAGTGAAGGCTGCGGCGCAGTCAATCGTAAATCGCGTGGACGGAGTTTATCTCACCACCGACAACACGGTTTTCAGCGCGCTCGCCTCTTTGGTGCAAGTTTTCGGCGAAGCGAAAAAGCCGATTTTTTCCGCCGACGTTACGGGCGCGGAAGCGGGGGGATGCCTCATGGCGAGCGGCTTTAACTATTACAAGGCAGGACGCGCCACCGGCGAAATGGTCGTGCAGATTTTGAACGGAGCGAAGCCCGAATCTTTGGCGGTGCGTTTTATGACCGAGCCGAGCGACAGCGATTTGCTTTTGGATTTGGACGCGGCGAAAAATTGCGGAATCGTTTTCCCGCAAAAATATTTGGACATGGCAAACGAAATTTTTGAAAACGGAAAGTTGACGAAAAAATAAGATGGTTTACGGAATTCTCATTGAAGGTTTGATTTATGGAATTATGGTGCTCGGCGTTTTTATGACGTTCCGAGTGCTGAACTTTTGCGACATGACGGTTGACGGCTCGTTTCCGCTTGGCGGTTGCGTCCTCGCCGCGTGTCTCACTCACGGAATCGCGCCGGGCATCGCGCTTGTGATCGCGCTGCTTTCCGGGATTTGCGCTGGGCTAGTCACCACGCTCGTCTACACGAAATTGCGCGTGCCCGATTTGCTCGCAGGAATCCTCGTGATGACGATGCTTTATTCCGTGAACTTGCGAATCATGTCGAATCACGCGAACATTTCGCTTTTGAAAATTCCGACAATTTTTTCGAGCATAACCCAATTCGTGAAAAATCATTCATTCAATTTTTCTCCCGACGCGGTAATCTTGGCGTTTTTGGTTCTAGCGGTGCTCGCGATTTGCATTTGCCTCAATCTTTTTTATCACACGGATTTCGGGCTTGCGATGGGCGCACTCGGCTCGAATCCGCAGATGGTCACAAGCCAAGGCGTGAACATACAGTTTATGCGCGGCGTGGGAATCTGCATGGGAAACGCGATGGCCACCCTCGCGGGCGCACTCAATGCAATGTACGCAGGATTCGCGGACGTGGGAAGCGGAACAGGAGTCGTAGTTTCCGGGCTTGCGTCGCTCATGCTCGGCGAATTCATTTTGCGCACGAACGTGATTTCGCTCCAACTTTTTCGCGTTTTGCTCGGCTCTGTGATTTATCGCGCGCTGATGTATTTCGCGAGGCGATACGGCTACGTCATCGGAATGAACAGCAACGACTTGCGCCTGCTCACCGGGCTTTTGATAATTTTGTGCTTGATAATTTCGAATTACGACATCGTTGGATTTTTCAAAAAGCATCTGCGAATTCGCAACGATGCGGAATTGGAGAAAAAATGTTCGAACTGAAAAACATCGGAATCACTTTCAACGCGGGCACGCCCGACGAAAATGTCGCGCTAAAAAACATCAATCTCAAAATCAACAAAGGCGACTTCATCACCGTCATCGGTTCGAACGGCGCGGGCAAGTCCACGCTTTACAACATAATCGCAGGAACGCTCCGCCCTTCTTGCGGCGAGATTTTTTTGGACGCAGACGAAAGCGGCAACGCGAAAAACATCACTTCGCAGCCCGAATACAAACGCGCTTGCTACATCGGGCGCATTTTCCAAAATCCGCTTTTGGGCACGGCGGGCAAAATGACGATTCAGGACAACATGGTCATCTGTTCGAAAAAGGGCGCGAAAAGCCTTCGGATTACTTTGAACAATAAATTGCGCGCCGAATTCCGCGAGCAGCTTTCCGCGCTGAACATGAATTTGGAAAACCGCCTCAACGACAATGTGGAGCAACTTTCGGGCGGGCAGCGTCAGGCGCTCACGCTTTTGATGGCGGTGATGTCAAGGCCAGCCTTGCTTTTGCTGGACGAGCACACCGCCGCGCTCGATCCTGCCAACGCGGAAATCGTGATGAATCTCACGCGGCGATTTGCCGAAGAATACAATCTCACCGTGATGATGGTGACGCACAATATGCAGCATGCGTTGGATTTTGGAAACAGGCTTTTAATGATGGACGCGGGCGAAATAATTTTGGACATCGGAAGCGAAGAAAAATCGCGCCTCACGCTCGATTCGCTCGTGAAAAAATTCCGCGAAATAAAAAAGCATTCGATCGTAAGCGACGCGATTTTGCTGCAATGAATCGCACGGCTTTGCCGTACTTACGAGTTTTTGCTTGCTCGCATTTTCGTCCGCTTCGCTACTGCCTTGGAAATTTCTTGTTGAATTCTTCCACTTCCGGGCCGGAAATCGGCTTGCTGTAATAATAGCCTTGAATATAGTCGCAGTGAAAATTATGCAGCTTTTCGTTCTGCCATTCGTGTTCCACGCCTTCGACGACAAGTTTCATATTAAGAGAATGAATCAGTTGCACGAGATTTTCCACGAAGGCTTCCTTGTCGCCGGAAAGATAATTGTCCACGAGCGACTTGTCGATTTTCACGATGTCAATCGGAAGGAACGTAAGGTAGCTGAGCGAAGAATAGCCTGTTCCGAAATCATCAAGGGCAATCATAATTCCTTTTTGCACGATTTCATCAAGGAATTTCGTGACGGTATGCTTGTTCGAAACGAAAAGACTTTCCGTGATTTCGATGCAGACAAGTTCAGGCGGAATGTCATATTTTTTCATAAGGCCTGAAAGAAAATCAATGTATGAATCGTCCGAAATCTGGCCGTAAGAATAATTTATGGAAACTTTGCGCAAAGGAATTCCTTGCGCTCGCCATTCGTCCATTTGCTTGAAAACTTTTTCAGTGAGAATCCTGGCAATCTTTATAATCCGCCCGCTTTCCTCCGCAATCGGAATGAATTTCGCAGGCGAGATTTTAGCATCCGTCAAGCGCATCAAGGCTTCGTATCCATAAATCTCGCCAGTATTCGAATTGATTTGCGGCTGATAGACGACGCCGATTCCGTCATTCAAAATCGCGTTGTCAAGCACAGTCAAAATATTGTAAGCCTCTTCAAACTGAAGCTTCATTTCATCGCTAAAGAAAACTGTCTTTCCGTTTCCGCATTCTTTCGCCCTGTGCAACGCGATGTCCACATTCGTAATCGCAATTTCCAAAGATTCGTCTTTTGCATTCACGACTCCGAAACTTGCCTGAATGGGAATTTCAATGTCGTCCAAAATAACAGGGCTAGCGAAAATTTCCTTGAGACTTTTCATTTCAGGAGAATCTTCTTCAAGATACGTGTCGGAATACAATGCAAGAAATTCATCTCCGTCAAATCGGGAAACGAAAAAATTTCCCTTCCGTGAAAGCAAAAGCAATCGCTGGGAAACAGTTCGCAGAACTTCATCGCCGATGGCGTGGGTATAAATGTCGTTCACATTCTTGAAATTGTCAATGTCAAACATGACAACAGAAAATGGCTTCTTTTTCTTTTTGATCGAATCGAACGCATTGGTAAATTTCATTCTGTTCGGAAGATTTGTCAAATAGTCATGCTCGGCAAGGTGGCGGATTTTCAAATTGGAGCGACGAAGATTTCTCGCCTGCTTTATCTCCGAAATGAAAAAGAACCATGACAAAACGATGAAGAACAAAAGGCTTGAAAAAATCCCGATGACTCCCACAAAAATTCCGATTTTATATTTTCTTATGCCGTCCGGCATATTTAAAATAAGAGTGTTTTTCGGAAGGCGAGAAAGTTTCACTCCGCACCGTCTCAAGGCAAGGTAGCCGAACAAGAATTTTCCGTCCGAAAATCGCTGGAGCTTTTTTGGCTTACTTCCGTCATTTAAAATTTCCATGATTGTCTTGCCGACTTTTTCTCCGGCCTTTTGGAAATCGGTCATTTTTCCGCCGACAATTCCGTAGCCCATTCCGTTTATCGTATGAGTGAAAATCGGAATTTTAGTCGCGGAGCCGACAATCAAATCGGCTTTTTCCGTCATCGAATACGGATGTCCTTGCGCGTCGGAAGACACTCCAAGGTAAAAAATAACGCTGTCATCGTCGAGGGAAGCAAGTTCATTCCAAAGCTGCCTCCGAGAAAGAAGAGCCGCGTTTATTTCGGAAAACTTGATTTTGTCGTCGAACTGTTCGGCTTTCTGCCTGAAAATTTTCAAGTCTTCAATGCTTGCCTTGGAATTGTCGCGCAGCGCGACATAGTTCACGGCATCGGGACAAATTTTTCGCGCGGCGTCAATTGTCTCGCCAAGAAAATTTTCTTCCAAAAACACATAAAAATTGTCTTTTTCTGCAAGTTCCTTCAAATGCGCATCGTTTCCGGAAAAAAAGAAAACGGCTGGAATTCCATTGAAAAAAGTGCTGTAATTTTCTTCCAAAAACGCGCAGGCTTCAGGGCCGCTCGAAATCACAAGGTCGTATTTTTTTCTTTGCAAAAGGGATTCTATGTGCCTTTGCATGAACACAAAGCGCAATTCGCGATCAAATTGGTCCGGCTCGAAAAATTCGACATCAATGTTCACCCTGCTTCGCATTAGGTTGCGGCGGATTCCGATTTCTTGCATGGAAAAACTGAAAATGTTTCTTGGGGAGGCAATGAAAAGCACCGTTGCCTTTGGGGATTGAAATGTCACATTGAGCAAAGGAGAAATTCGCCTGCTTTTAAATGCGTAATAACATAGACAGACGACGCTGCTAAGCAAAAAAATGGCGACAAAAAATATTTTAATACCGGGTTTTCTTTTCATTATAGATACGCTTCCAAAAATATGGCTACATTACGCTTTCATAAAGTGCCGGATATTTATGAAGAATACCATAGATAACTACCTATCCAAGTACCTATCCAAGTACCTATCCAAGTACCTATCCAAGTACCTATCCAAGTACAATTATATCACATGTTCCTGAAAAAGTCAAGTATAAATGAGCCGCGCGATTTTTTTGGGGGAGGAAACATCGCAGCACGAGACGCTGCGATGCGTGCTTCAAAAATTCTTCAGCATTTCAAGTCGCTTTGGCTCTACTTCGTCGTGCTGCTTTTCCAGCAATTCCATTACGCGATCCACGGTCTTTTGCTTCGGATCTTCGGTTTCGGGCGGAAGCGCGTTCAAAACGCTGTTGCGGAATTCTTTGCAATTTATGACAGGACTTGCCGTATGCAAAACGATGTCTTTTTCAAGCGTGTCAAAAAGCATGTTGTCGGGATTCGCGGGATTTATGCGCAGGCAGTTTCCGTTTATCGAAACCAAAATCATTATGTCGAAAAGCCGCAAGTAGCTGTCGATCTCGCGCAAGCCGCGCTTCGTTTCGGGCTTGCCTTCGCGGTAGCGCGTTCCTGCCGGATAAACCAAAATCACTTCGCCGCGCTTTTTGCATTCGTCCATCGTGCGCATCGCCGCAAGGTTGATTTTTCGCGCCTTCATTTCTTCGGCCTTTTTTTCTTCCTCGGAAATTTCTTCTTTGCTTTCAACTTTGTTGAGCGAACGAGTCGGATAAATCACGATGCGCGTGAACGCCTCGGTGAAAGCGCGCACGGTCGGATCGGATTCGTTGAGTTTCATTCCAGCGATGGCGACGATTTTCCGCGAGAATTCTTCCGCCCATTTTTCGCCGTTTTTTTCCAAAAAATAAATTGTTTCAGGCAAATCCAAATTCGTATAATGCTCGCTCAAAATCAGCCCGCGCTTTCCTTCATTTACTTGCTTGAAAAATTCGCGGAAATTTTCCACGTTGCCAAGACCCGAGCCTTTGAGCGCGTACTCTCCAATCATATCCCACATGATTTGGCGGTTTTTCAAATTCGCTTCTTGATAAATATTGCTCTCGTCGATTTTCGCCGCCGCCATGGAATTGCTTTTGATTGCCTCAAAATAATTCGAATAGCGTTGAATAAGAGTCGGACCCATTTTCTCTTCTCCAAACAAAATTGATTTTAAAAAAGTATAGCGCAAATTGAGGAAAAAGTAAAGTGGCAAAAATGGATTGTCGGTGTGTGAGTTTTTGCGCCAGCAAGAGAGGCAGATTTCATTGTTACAGTAAGTGTTTCGCAGTATGAAACATTATGTTTCTCACTGCGAAACAATGTGTTTCATACGGCAAAACATTCCGTTTCAAAGTATGAAACGGAATGTTGCTTGTTTTCACCAAAATTCAGAGAAAACCTCGCGGCTTGCATTCGCTTTCCTAGAGCAACTGCATTTCCAGCTCGTCAACGATTTGCGAGAATTTGTCCAGCGCGGCTTGAATCGGCTCCGCGCTTTCCATGTCCACGCCCGCCACTTTCAGCGACTCGATCGGGTAACGCGAGCCGCCCGATTTCAGGAACGCAAAATAATCGTCGCGCTCGGTTTTGCCGCCCGAGCAAACTCTTTCCGCCAAAGCCAAAGCCGCGCTTATTCCCGTGGCGTATTTGTAGACGTAGAACGCGGAATAAAAATGCGGAATGCGCAGGCCTTCCATGTCGCTCGAGTCTTCGAAATGCATTTCAGGACCGAAATATTGTTCGAGTAATTCGCGGTAAGTTTTTCGCAAAACCGGCGCGGTGAGCGGCGTGCCGCCTTCGACAAGCTCGTGGCATTTCAGCTCGTATTCGGCGAACATCGTCTGGCGGTGAAGCGTCGCCAAAATGTCGGAAGCGCGCATTGCCAAAAGATAATTTTTCATCGCGGAATCCTTCGCGTTTTTCAGCAAGTGGCGGAAGACCAATTCCTCATTGAAAGTGGACGCCACTTCCGCTTCGAAAATCGTGTAGTTGTATTGCATGAACGGATTCGACTTCGCGCTGTAATATGAATGCATCGAATGGCCGCCTTCGTGCGCGATCGTAAAAACATCGCGTATAATCGAATCCTTGTAATTCAGCAGAATGTACGGATAGCCAGTGTACGCGCCCGACGAAAACGCGCCGCTTCGCTTGCCTTGGTTTTCATAGCGATCCACCCAGCCGCCTTTTAGCCCCGCACAAAGCGTGTCCGTGTATTCGCTTCCGAGCGGCGCGAGGGCTTCGCGGCAAATTTCCACGGCCTCGTCGTAAGAAGTTTTCGTCTGAACGTCCTTCACGAGCGGAACATAAACGTCGTAATGGCGAAGTTCTTCCACGCCCAAAACGCGCTTTCTGATTGAATAATATTTGTGAAGCGCGGGAAAATTCTTGTGGACGGTTTCAATCAAATTTCGGTAGACATTTTCCGGCACTTTGTTTCCGAACAAAGCCGCGTCCAAACTTGACTTGTAGCCGCGCGCGCGCGATTCGAAAACGTCTTGGTTGACGCTGCCGGCGTACAAATTCGCGAGCGTGTTTTGATGCTGCTCGAAAACGCCATAGAATTGCTTGTAAGTTTTTTCGCGAACGGCGCGGTCGGGATTTTCCAAAAATTCCGTCCAAGTCGTCTGTGTGAGCGGCAATTTTTTTCCGTCCACTTCCACGCTTCCGAACAAGCCGTTCAAGTCAACGTTTTCCATCACGCTGAAAGTTTTGTACGCGGTCAAAGCGGCTTCGCCTTGAAGCGCGAGAATCCGCTCTTCCTTTTCGCTCAAAATGTGCTCGCGGGCGTGAAGCAGTTTTTGTATGAAGATTTTGTAGTCGGAAAAATCATCGCGCTCAATCCATGCAGAAATTTTTTCCTGCGGAATCGCTGCCAATTCCGAATCAAAAAAGCTCGTTTGCGCCGAAGCCTTAGTGCTCGCCATGTTCGCGCGGCCTTCCATGTCAGCGGCGCGTTCGTCG
Organism: uncultured Treponema sp.; assembly: GCA_947174385.1. GTDB lineage: Bacteria > Spirochaetota > Spirochaetia > Treponematales > Treponemataceae > Treponema_D. Next base: position 4,989 of record CAMWIU010000003.1, on the reverse strand, counting down.
GATTCGTCGGCATTGTGCAAAAGGCTCGCGTAGTTGTCCACGCGCTCCACGTTTTTCCAAAGCGCCTCATACGCCTTGAGAGCCGCACGCAGAGTCTCCGCGCACTCGCCGAGCCTGCCTTGGAATTGCGCCACGGCATCCGCATCGCGCTCGATTTGCGAAAGCGCGGCTCCCCAATCAGAATCATTTTCAAAAAGCGTGGACAAATCCCACTTGTCGCTTTGCGGAATCTCGCTTCGCAAAGGAATTTTTTCGTCTTTCATAATGAAAATATCCTATCATAAAACCTTGTAGGTTTCAACAGAATTTGCTATAATGTCGAAATGCAACGAACTGAATTTTTCGAAAAATTTCAGTTTTGACGAAGAAGCCGCGCTGAAATGACGCGCGAATTTTTATTTTGGATTTTCGCGTTTTGCCGCAAAATCCAAAAATACGGAGAATGAATTTTATGAATTACAAACGACGATTTTTTTTCATTGCCGCAATTTTTTTGTGCGCAATTTCATTGGAATCTTGCCAGCGTTCCATCGGCTATTCGATTTTGCTTTGGGATGTTCCGGAAAAAAATCTTCAGGATGGGCAAATCGTAAAAGTTTATTTTAAATCGAACATAAGCCACGTTTATGTAATTTCACTTCCAGACACGAATGAAAATTTTGAAATCCCGCTTTGGCAACTTACAGCTCCGCAGTCAAAGAAAAAAGCCGAAGCCGCCGCGCCACGCTACAAGGAATTTCAGCATCAATACGCGCACATAAAAATTGATGGACTTCCTGTTCGCGCCGAAGCGGTGAACACTTCCAAGCAAGTTTATCGTTTGCACAAAAACGAAGTCGTAAAAATTTTGTACAAAGGGCGCGGGCAAGATGTGATTATGACGGATGGTTCTAAACTTGAAGGCGAATGGCTCTGCGTTCTTACTGACGGCGGCACGCAAGGATGGTGCTTTTCGCACAACCTCGCGCTTTTTACGACTGGAGCGGGAGGAGAAATTGTTTCGGGTGAAATTGTGGAAAATGATTCGGAAGAAAACGACGCGATTTTGAATCAAGTGCTTGATGCGAAATGGTATCCCGAAAGCTATACGCAGATGCTCGCCGAAAATATGATCGACTTGCAGACAATCAAGGCGAACGCCGCTTTTGATCCCGGCGCGCAAAGCGGAACGATTTCAATCAATGTGAACGATAGAATTCGCAGCGCGAAATTCGACGGCGTGAAAAAAATCAGCGACAAATTCTACGATTTCACGGGAACGCCGTTTCAAATGATTGTGAACAACGCGGACAAAATCGTCGTGAATTATACGGGAACTGAAAACAAGCCCGAGTCGTATACATTTGTAACGATCGACAGTGACTACAATATTCCGCGCCTCATAAAGGCAGAACAAGAACGCCGCTCGAACGAAATGCAAAAACTTTACAATGTGGATTCTTTCACGTCAAAAAATTTCGGCACATTGACCTTTACGGATTTGAATTCGTTCACTTGGAGCAGATTTTCCACCCTTGTTCCGAACATAATTTCAAAGCGCGCGCGTGGAAATGGTAGCGTTTCGATAAAATATTTGATTTCAAAAAATCTGAAAAATAATTTTGACGGAATGCTCACGTTTAAATTTGACGGCGCGGAAGGCGAAGTGAATTTTTTCTACAAGCATTTGAACAATTCGCTAGAACTTGAAGACGCAAGCGAAGCGGTTATAAAAAACAATGTCGCGATTTCGCGCGGAAAAAATCCGACTGTCTTGACTTTCGAAAAATAATTTTAAAATTGCAAAAAGGAGAAAAGCCCGAAGGCTTTCGATTTAAAAATGGCGTTCATTCAATTTTCGAAAATTTCTCTCGCATTCGGCGACCGCGACATTCTCAAAGATGTTTCGGTAAATCTGAAAACAGGAACGAAGGCCGCGCTCACTGGCGCGAACGGCGCGGGAAAATCCACGCTGATAAAAATTATGGCCGGGCTTGTCGAGCCGGATTCGGGAAAACGGACGGCGCAGAGCGGAGCGAGAATCGCGTACCTTCCGCAGTCGGGGCTCACGCATCGCGGCCGCACGCTCAAAGAAGAAGCCGACCTCGCGTTCGATTACGGCTACAAGATTCAAAATCAAATCGAAGAAATCGGCGAAAAGCTAAAGCAGATTCCGTCCGAAAATGTGTCGGCGCAAAACGCGCTTTTGGAACAACATTCCGCGCTGATGGAAACGCTCGAAAATTCAGGCTGGTATCGCCGCGAATCTTTGGCGGAAAGCGTTTTGCTTGGACTTGGTTTTTCGCGCGACGATTTTGAAAAAATGACCGACGCTTTTTCCGGCGGCTGGCAAATGCGAATCGCGCTTGCAAAGGCTTTGATGCAGCAGCCCGACATTTTGCTTTTGGACGAGCCGACGAATTATCTTGACATCGAGGCGCGCGCTTGGCTCGAAGATTTCTTGCAAAAATATTCGGGCGCGTTTTTGCTCGTAAGCCACGACAGGTATTTTCTCGACGTTACAATAAATGAAGTGTACGAGCTTTTCAATGGCGAACTGAAATGTTATCCAGGAAATTTTTCAAATTATGAAAAAGTGCGCGAGCTTGAATTGCAAACTTTGATTGCCGCTTACAAAAAGCAGCAGGAAGAAATCGAGCATTTGCAATCGTTTGTGGACAGATTCAGATACAAGGCGACGAAGGCTGTTCAAGCGCAGGAGCGGCAAAAGCAGCTCGACAAAATCGTGCGCATTGAAATTCCTGAATCGCTCAAAAAAATTCATTTTAAATTTCCGGCGGCTCCACATTCCGGCCGTCTTGTTTTGCAATTGGATTCAGTTACAAAATCTTATGACGGAAAAACGGACGTTCTTTCCAATCTTGATTTGACAATAGAAAATGGCGAGCGAGTTGTGGCGGTCGGAAAAAATGGCGCGGGAAAATCCACGTTGCTTAGAATCATTTCCGAACAAGACAAAAATTTTTCTGGAACAATGACGCTTGGAACTGGCGTGCAAATCGGATATTTCAGCCAAGACAGCGCGGAAACAATTTGCGGCGCAGAAACTGTTTTGCAATACATCGAAAATTCTTGTCCGCTCGAACTCGTGCCAAAAGCGCGCGACATGCTCGGCGCGTTTTTGTTTCGTGGCGACGATGTTTTTAAAAGCCTTGACGTTTTGAGCGGCGGCGAAAAAAGCCGAGTCTCTCTTTTGAAATTATTGTTGCGCCCCGTAAATTTTCTCGTGCTCGACGAGCCGACAAACCATTTGGATATGCATTCAAAAGACGTGTTGCTCGACGCGCTCAAGGATTTTGGCGGCACGGTGATTTTCGTGAGCCACGATCACGCTTTCATCCAAAATCTTGCAACGCGCGTAATTGAACTTTCGCCGGGACATTGCAGAAATTTTGTGGGCGACTACGAATATTATCTGGGCAGAATCGAAGCCGAAAAAAACGGAACTGTCGGCCATTTCAGTTTTGGAACACAGTCGGCAGAAAAAAAATCAGGAAAAATTCCAGTTTCAAATTCCGCCGCGAACGAAGGCGCAAAGCAAAAATCCGCAGGCGCGATAAAATGGGAAGAAGAAAAACGCCTCGCATCCGAGCGGCGCAAAATCGAAAGGCAAGTGGAAAAATTGGAAACGCAAATTGCCGCCAAGGAAAACGAAAAAAAATCGCTCGAAGAAAAATTGGCAGAACCTGAAATTTATTCCAACGGCGAAAAGGCGAAAGAAGTGCAACGCAAAATCTCCGCGATTGCCGAAGAACTGGAAAGCCTCAATGCGGAATGGGAATCGGCGGCGGAAATGCTGGGATAAAAAGTGCAATTTCATTCGTCACCGCTATGTTTTGTTATTTCACTTTCGCTCATATTTTTGCCGCGTTTTGCCGATAATGAAATTTGAAAGACTGTTTACGAATTAAACTTTTGAAAAACTTCAGTGTTGTTTTTTGAATGGAGGAAAATTTTGGAGAAGGAAAATTTCTATCAATTTTTGCAGCGAGTTCCCAAGGCTGAATTGCACATTCACATCGAGGCTGTGATCACGATGTCTTCGATTCGCGCGCTTTGGAAAAAACGTTTCGGCACTGAAATGACTTTGGACGAGCAGAACGCGCTTTTCACTTACGACGACTTGAACGGCTTCATTCAGGCGTTTTTGAAAGTTCAGGATTTGTTCATCGAAGTGAGCGACTTCGACTATGTGTTCGACGACTTCGCGCGATATTTAAAAGGCAACGGCATCGTTTACTGCGAGGCGTTTTTCGCTCCGAGCGCGTTCATAAAAAAAGGCTTCGACTACGGCGCGATGGTGGAAAATTTTTCGCGCAACATAAAAAAAATCCACGACGAATGCGGCATCACGATAAAATTGATGATGGACGTTTCGCGCACGTTCGGGCTTGAAAACGCGATGGCGAATTACGAGATGATGAAAAAATTTCCCGCCGAATGCATTTTCGGAATCGGCTTGGGCGGCGCGGAACAAAAAGGTCCGTGCAAGGATTTCGGCCCGGTTTTCGAAAAGGCGCACGCGGAAGGCTTCCACGCCGTGGCGCACGCCGGCGAAGATGTCGGGCCTGAGTCGATTTGGGATGCGATAAACATTTTGCACAGCGAAAGAATCGGGCACGGAATCACGGCGATTCAGGACGAAAAACTTTTGTCGCTTTTGGCGGAAAAGCAGATTCCGCTCGAAGTGTGCCCGACGAGCAACACGTTCACGAAAAAAATTGTCTCGAAAATGGAAGAGCATCCAATCCGCGCGTTCTTCGACAAAGGCCTTTTGGTGACGGTGGGCACGGACGATCCTGTTTTTTTCAAGACGACATTGCTCGACGAATTTTGGGCGTTGCACACAAAATTGAATTTCACGCTCGACGAAATCAAAGTTTTGATCGAAAACAGCTTCAAAGCCTCGTTCCTTTCGGCAAACGAAAAAGACGAATGGCTTTCGAAAGTCGGCGCGGCGTTCGAAAATTAGTCGCGAATTTTTGGGTC
>CAMWIU010000002.1 GCA_947174385.1 uncultured Treponema sp. | reverse complement strand
CATAATTATTCTATCGGCAGGAATGAGAAAATTTCTTAGGAAGTTTTAACGAGAATTTTTTTGACGCGCCCTAAACGCTCAAAAAAATCCCGCAATGCTCGCGGCGCAAATCAACAAAGAGACTGCCATCACAATGTTCACAATTTTCGTGTGTCCCACAAAAATTTGTCGCAGAAAGCCTCCTGCGAAAAGCCAAACCAAATTGCAAACAGGACCTGTAAAAAGCAGAAAAATTCCCACAAGGAAAACCGCCCCGAAACTTTGATTATATGGCAAGACAAAAGAAGTGAGCGCGCTAATGCAAAACAAAATCACTTTTGCGTTGGTCAGATTCACGAAAAGCCCCGTAAAAAAGCCAGGGATTTTTTGCGGCTCGTTTTCCAAAGAATAATTTTGCCTGAGCATTTTTATTGCGAGAAAAACCAAATATGCCGCGCCGATATATGCCAAAAATTTTACATAACTATTTAAAATTGTTCCCAAAAAAAACGTCATAAAAACAGCCGCCATCGCGTCGATAAAAAATCCCGTGAAAAGCCCGAGCCATTGTTTTAGCGCATTTCGCCGACCAAATTGCATCGCCGCAGAAAGCGAGCACAAATTGGCAGGGCCGGGCGTAATTCCCGAAACATAGCAATAGAACAAAAAACCCGGAAGAATCTGAATCGGAACAATCATTTTACCAAATGAACCTCCGCAAAGAAATCGCGCCTTCAGGACAAATTTCATGGCAGCAAAAACAATGCAAACATTTTGCGCGCTCCATCATTTTCGCCGTTCCGTTTTTGCCTTGCATCGCGATTATTTTTGCGGGACAAATTTTTTCACAACGCGCGCATTTGACGCATTTTTCGTTTTTAAAATGCGGATTTCTCGTAAGAAAAAATTTCGCGAGCGGCTTTAGCGGCGCGGGAAGCATAGAGCCAAAAATTCCGTTGCTTTTTACGATGCGAAATTTATCGCAAGCAAGCTCGCTTGAAACAGTTCCAATCGTCTGGATTTCTTCGGCGGAATCAAGCCAAATTTTTCGCTGCAAGGCATCCTGCAAATAATTTATTTCGCGCGGATTGTAGCCAACCAAACTTGAACAAATCCAATCCAGCGCGAGAATGTTGTCAGAGGCCGCTAAAAAATTTAATTGAATCGGATCGCCGCTTCCCGGACCTCCCGGGCCGTCCATTCCCATCACAGCATCCATCACGGCGTATTGAGGCTTCGCCGCCAAATTCAAATCAACCAAAAATTTTCCGAAATCATCAGGATTTGAAAAACGGTAATGGCACTGCGCTTTTTCCAACCCGACCATCAGCCCGAACAAATTTTTCATCGCGCCAGTATATTTCATAAGCTGATGACTTTTCAATTTCGCGGCGGAAACAATCACATCGGCTTCGGCGAACGCTTCGGCAAATTCAAATTTTTTCGCAAGCGCGCCTTCAGGATTTTCCACAAAAACTTTTCCATGAAAATCAATCCATTCTCCGCCATTTGAAACAACTTGCTCGAAAGTTCCTGTAGATTTTGCCGCGCTCGTCGAATTGGCGACGGCGGGCGATTCTCCAGCCAAAACTTTTTTCGCGCCTAATTCCACAAACGCTTTCACCAATGCGCCCGTGACGACAGGATTTGTGCAAACGCACGCTTCCACTTTTTTGGGATAAAGAATGTTCGGCTTTATCAAAACCGTTTTTCCGCGAACGTCCGGCGGCGGAACATCCTGCAACATTTTTTTTATCGCAGAGAAAACTTCGTCAAAATTGTACGAAACGCATTTTTGCAACGCAACATTTTTTGTCATAAATTTATTTTAGCACGAAATACCGATTTTGTCATTGATTTTTTTCTTGTGAATTTCTTGAAAAAATTTGAAGTCTATGATTTAATTCATATATTTTTTTATAAGTCGGATTATTTTTTCCGCGTCTTTTTTGCGTTCGCTTGACGGTGCTATAAACAGAGACTCTATCGGAATATTTAAAGCGACCGCGATTTTTACAAGCGAATATAGGTTCGGAATGCTTCGCCCAGTTTCAATGCAATTTACTTGGTTTTGAGAAAGTCCAGCGGCGAAAGCGAGGTCTATTTGAGAAAGCCTTGCTTTTTCTCGTTCTTCTCGGATTCGTGAAATGACAAAATCAATTTGCTTTTTATATTGCTTTTCAATCATTTTTCATTACATTTTACACGAAATTCCGTTGACAACAACACGATTTTTCATTATAATAATAAATGAAATTTCATTATTTAGGAGGACATTATGTCTGAAAAGGAAAAAAAGCCACATGGTTGGTTTTTTAAGAATTTTATTGGCGGAATGATTTTTTCGTATGTTGTGTGGGTAGCACTTATCATCTTTTATGACAAGCATGGAGGTAATTTTGGGCGTCCTGTTTTCGTCTTGTGCGCTTTTGCTATAATTCCTGGTATTGTCGGAGCATTTGGTTATATTTTGGTGAAATTATGGCAAAATTGGCTTTATTCACATTTTGTATTTTTTACTAGAATGAATCCGCTTACGCTTCTTACGTTCAGATATATTATTTATCCAGCTTTGGGTTGCTTTCTGTTTCCATTCGCACTTTATTGCCTGTACCTTACGATTAAAGGAGAATTATGATGACGCTGGAAGAAGCGGTTTTGCAAATATTGGATTCATTCGAAAAAGGCGATTACTTTGACAGCCATACAGTGATAAATATTTTGTTGGCAAATTCTGAATATCGTCTCGCATACATGAAAGGATATTCACAAGATTCCAATATAAATCAATATCACGCAAAAATCGCGACACTCATACGGCACTCAAAAAAAGTCGAACCTGTTGGAAATGAAAATGCAAAGAGTTTTTGCATTTATGGCAATCTGATGAAAAATCAACTTTGGCAGAAATCGTAAAATCGATGGAAGATTGATTCGATTCAGGTTGACATAAATTTTCAAAACTGAACTTTCAGACCTTGCGCGCGGCTACGCTTGCCACGCGCAAGATTTTTCTATATAATTACTTTATGGTTGAAGAAAAAATTACGGTTGCCGTCACTGGCTCTACTGGAGCGATGGGCGGAGAAGTTGTCGCGCATTTATTGGATTCGGAAAAAAAATTCGATTTGAAAATTTTTGTCTATGCGCAGGAAAAACGCTATCGCGCTTTTTTCAGAAAATTGCTTCGCAAAGGTCGCGGCAGAATCACAGTAATAAAAGGCGACTTGAAAAATTACGATGATGTTGCGAAACTTATTGATGGCGCGGATTATGTCGTGCATTGCGGCGCGGTCATTCCGCCCAAATCTGATCACAACGCGCAAAATACTTACAACACGAATTTCATCGGCACAAAAAATATTGTCGATGCGATTCAAAAAAGCGGCCGTGCGCAAAAAATAAAATTGGTTCACATTTCCACAGTCGCGCTTTACGGCAACCGCGATCATCATCACATTTGGTGCAGAATGGGCGATCCGCTTTTGCCTTCCGCTTATGATTATTATTCCACATCGAAACTCGCGGCGGAACGCTACGTCTTGGAAGCCGACTTGCCGAATTGGGTGGTGCTGCGACAAACCGCCGTCTATCACAAATATTTTTTGATAAACAATTTGTTCGATGGACTTATGTTCCACACTTCTTGGAACGCTCCGCTCGAATGGATCACCGACCGCGATTCAGGCTTGTGCATCCAACATTTGGTTGAGCGCGATCTCGACGGAAAATTGGACGGATTTTGGAAGAACAATTACAATATCGGCGGTGGCGATTCTTGCCGCGAAATCGGCTACCAAGTTTTCAACGAAGGATTCGGCTTGATGGGCGCGAGCGCGGAAAAATTTTTCGAACCGCATTGGAACATTCCGCGAAATTTCCACGGCGTTTGGTACACGGATTCGCATTTGCTGAACGAATGGCTGGACTATCGCCGCGAATCAAGCGCGGATTATTGGAAGCGAATGGCGCGCGTGCTTTGGTATTACAAACTCGGAAGGCTCGTTCCTTCCAAATTGATTCGCAAGCTCGCAATCGAACGCCTTTTGAAAAATTCCAACGCGCCGCAAAATTGGATTCGGCTTGGCAAAAAAGGCAGAATCGACGCTTTCTTTGGCGGACAAGAATCTTACGACGCGCTTCCAAAAACTTGGAATGAATTTCCGATTCTATCAAAAGGAAAATCTTTTTCCGGCGAAATCGATTTCGCGGATTTAAAAGACGAATCCAAAGCCGAGCGTTTCAAATTGAATCACGGCTACGATGAATCTCTTCAAGATTCGGAATTGGATTTGGAACAAATGAGGCAGGCGGCAGAATTCCGCGGCGGAAAAATTCTTTCGAGCGAAATGCAAAAAGGCGACTTGCGCACAAAGCTAAAATGGCAATGCCACAACGGGCACGTTTTCGAATCGTCGCCGTTCACGATTTTAAAAGCCGGACATTGGTGTCCCGAATGTTGCCAAGGAATTCCGAATTGGCAGTTCGACAAATTGGCGGCGAAAATTCCGTTCTTCGCGCAAGTTTGGTACGACACGCATCGCAAGGACGAGATTGACAACGTTTATCCGTACAGCGAAAACGAAGACGACGATATGACTTTGCCGGTGGAAAAATTGTAATGAAAATTATCGTTTATTATTTTAGCGGCACGGGCAACACAAAACTTGTCGCGGAACTTTACAAAAAGCATTTCGAAAATCTCGGCGAAAATTCCGTGGAACTTTACAAAATCCATCGGCTTGAAGAAAACGAAAAAATTCCATGCCCGAATGATTTTGATTTGATTGGAATCGCGTTTCCAATTTACGGATTCAATTCGCCCGAGCCTGTCTACAAATTCGCGAAGATGCTTCCGAAAATTTCGCAAGATTCACAAAATCCAAAAGAAAAAAAACGCGCCTTCATTTTTCGCACGGGCGGCGAAGGCACGAGCTTCAACAATTACGCCTCGCAGAAAATCATTTCGCTTTTGCAAAAAAAAGGCTACGACATTTTGTGCGACCAACTTTATGTGATGCCGTACAATATGATTTTTCGGCACAGCCCGCAAATGGTAAAAAGCGAATTCATTTACGCCGACGCGATGGCAAAACTTTGCGTCCGCGAAATTCAAAACGGCGTTCACAAAAAAGTAAAATATTTTCCGCTACGATATTGGTTCGTGCCGATTGTGCGCATGGTTTGGCCTTACGCGAAATTCCAAGGAAAATTCATTTTGAAGGTGAACAAAAAAAAATGCGTGCAATGCGGCGCGTGCGTGAAAAATTGTCCGCAGCGAAATATCCGCTTTGACGAAAAAAAACAAAAATACATTTTCGGCGCGGACTGCGCGCTTTGCGTGGCATGCTCGTTCAATTGCCCGAAAGACGCGATAAGCCTCGGCCCGCTGAACGGCTGGCGAATCAACGGCAGCTACCAAATCCAAAAAGCCGCCGCCGATGAAAAAATCGAATTTCCGTATTTCGGCGAAAATCTAAAAGGCTTGGAGCGATTTTTATATTACAAGCATTTCCGAAAATGCGACGCGGCGTTGCGCGAAGCGGGAATTGAGCTGGTATAAAGAAAACGAGCGCAGCGAAGAATTTTGTTTACAGAGATTGCGTTCCCATTGTCAAAAGCCGCGCATTCCGTTGGCGCGTTTTTTTTACCGAACGCTTGACACGCACAAACTTCTGCTATAAACTTAAATATAATTTTTGAAAAATTTTTCATTGGAGGAAAAAATGAAAAACCAATTCACCTGTATGGGGGGGGGTATTTACAACTCTTGTTTTTGTAGTTGCCCTATCATTCATTTCATGCGCTAACAGCGCAGGCTCGGGAGGAAACCCGCAAGATAGCCAATCGAGCATAAACTATTCGCTCGGCGACCCACCTGATGAAAGCAAAAGAATTTACGATTTTAAAGTTGAACAAGAACCTGCTGGCATCTTCCTTACATTTGATGTTCCTGCAAATACTTTTGGTGGAAATAGGGCTTGGGTACAAATTGATGGAATAGGACAAGTTGCCGAAGAATTTCATAAGGAAAGCAAAGACAAAGGCAGTTTCTTTTATCCTTTCCTTGAGCCAAATAAAACATATACAATCCGCATAGTATTTGAAGAAACTGAGATACTGAATGGAGATTTCGTCATATCCTCAGGCGATGTTATTAACTGGTTTGAAACAAAAGTGACGGCAGGAGCGAATAGCAAAGGCGAAGTGCGTCTGAAATACAAAGGAGCTATAGAAGTTAAAAGCAATGGTGATTTCAGATTTACAAAGAAACCGGAATTTTACGGCGAGTCGGCACTCACAGGCAAAGACTACGATGGTAAGGACTATGACTGGAAAGAAAACATCGGACTGGTGGAAGGCATTTCATGGGAGCACGGAGAGGCTCGCAAAACAAAGTGGCGCGCCCAATTCCCTATTCCTAGAGCATCTCTTACAGAATGGTGCAATCTCTACACCGATGCCAGCACGAAAGGTTGGAAAGACAGCGATTTGATAAAAATCGATTTTCTTTGCATACGCCCATGTTTGGAATACAACTACAATGGCAAAACTTATAACTACCAATGGGAAAACTTTTGCTACGAAACTCCATATCTGGGCGACGAGGCTCTTCTATGGACAACTATCGATATAAACAATCCTACAGATGTTGCGAAAATCAAAGGAACGTGGAAAATCTCGGATTACTGGGAAGAAAATTTCAATGTCGATGACAATCATAGAATACCTTTAAAATGTGAATGTACTGAAATTGTTACTATTAACGCCCAAAGTCTTCATGACGAATTTATCGAGATATACACAAAAATAGATGGCAGTACATTTACAGAAGAAGAGAAAGGATATTGGGAAAATTACATATATAAGGAGCTTAGAGATACGATAGAAGTTTCTAATTACACGGTAATTGGAAAAATTACCGAAAACACTGCGCTTTCAGAATATTTTGAAGATTGCAAATTGAAACTTTCTAAAGACGGAAGCGAACTGCAGTCATCAGAGTGGTCTAACAAAGAAGAAGAGTATTATACCTATATCTACAAAAAACAATAGCCTGTAAAAATATGAACGCCTGATAAATTGTCGGGCGTTCGTCGTTTTTTTTGAATCACCTCAACCCTCATCGCAAAATCATTTTTTCACTTCCACAAAAAATTTCCCCTCGCCCAAAAAATATTTTTCATACGCCGCGCGGACTTCTTCCACGGTGAGCTTTTCAATCTTTTCGATTCGATTCAAATATTCGCTCGCGTTTCCTTCATAAAAAATTGACGACGCGATTTGCTCGAGCGTGGCAAAGCAATTTTTTTCGCTCGCGTAAATTTTGGAAGCGTAAATATTTTTGAACGCATTCAAAAGCGGCGCGAATTCTTCCGCGCTCAAATTTTTTTCCAACGCGCTCGCAATGATTTCTTTTATATCGTGGTCTTCGTTTATGCCGTTCGCGACAATCAGTGCGACGCTTTGCTTGCCGTTCAAAACCGCCGTGCCGCAAGAAGTGGCAGCGTTTTTTTGCACGAGCTCTCGGCGCAAAATATAATCCGCTGCGAGCGATGCGAGCGCGAAAGCCTCGTAGTCGTCCGCGCCGCGCTCGGGCGCATTTTGGCACAACGCCGCGCAATAATAATTTCCCGCGAATTCAAATTCTTTTTTTTCGTCTTTTTTGTTCGCAAAATTTATCGCAGGAATTTGCGGCGCAGAAAATTCGCCAGGCAAAATCGCGCCAAAAAATTCTTCGAGCATTTCGCCAATTCGCGCGGCATTTTTCGAAAACGAATCTTCTTGCGAAACCTTCGATTTTTTTTCGCCGTATTGCAAGGCGGAAAAATTTCCTGCGGCGACAATTTTGATTCTGCGCGCGTCCAAAAGATTTTTCAAATTTTCTTCGATGTCATATTCGCTTACGCGGCTCGTGCTCTTGTAAAAAATTCCGTCATAATATGGATGCGAACGCAAAAGATTTTCCGCGATTGCATCCAAAAGCGCGAAGTGCAAATTCTCGCTTCGGTCGAGCGCGGCATTTTCCGCCTCGGATTCCTTTTCCAAATAATCTTCATGGGAAAAATCCGGCTGCAAAATCGATTTCGCAAAAGCCGCGAACGCTTCGTCAAAATCTGCGACGGCGGAAGAAAAACCGTAAGTCGAAAAATCGTTTGCGCAAAGAGCCACGCTAAAATATTTTCCGTGCGAAGAAAGTTCCTTTACCGCTGGGCTTTGCGAAAGCACTTCGAACGTAAGAAAATCAAGGCCGGATTTTCCGCGCGGGCAGGTTGACGCGCCGCCTTCAAAAAGCAGGCGCACTTCGATGTTTTTTTCGGAAGGAACATTTTTCAGGACGACTGGAATTCCGTTCGAAAGCGAAAATTCCGCGAACAATGCGATGTTTTCTTCGTAAAAATCCGCCGCGTTGCGTCCACGGTTCGAAGCGCAAGAAAAAAAAGTCAGAGAAAGGAAAATTAATGTCGCGCCGAAAAAAATCTTCACAAACAAATTGTAGCAAAAAATCAAAAAAATTGCAAATTTTTGTAACTATTTTTTTGCCATGCGGTTTAATTTATGACTGACCGATACGGCAGTCCGCAGCATACAGCTGCATCCTCCTCTCCTTTTTTTGGGCTTCCGTTCGTCGAACGGAAGCCCTTTTTGTGTCGCAAGCCTTGCGGCTTGCTTACCGAGTTTCCACTTGCTCGCAAGGCTCGCATTTTTGTTCACTTCGCGAACAAAAAACGTGAAAACTCGAAGTCACTTTACTGATTCAACGCGCTGACGATTGCCGCAATTCCTGCGCGTCCGACGTTGCTCGAACGTCCTACGCCCCAAATTTGGCGGCCGTCTTCCATCGTGAGCTGAACGTAACCCATCGCGCGAGTGTCGTTTCCCGTTCCAATCGAATGCTCATGAAAAGAAACGATGTTGAATCGCGGCGCGGGAGTTTGCTTCATCGCGTTCGCGAAAGCGTCGAGCGGGCCGTTTCCCTGCGCGGAAATTTTATACGGCGTTCCTTTGTAGACGACATCGGCGTTGCACAAAACTCGCTCTTCCGCATCCGCGCCAGTCGCGCCTTCCAAGTGCGTTTCCACAAGTTCCACGATTTTAAGCGGCTCGGTAAGTCCAATCCAATGCTTTGTGAAAATGTCGTAAATTTCATCGGGGCGCAATTCGCGCTGCGCCTTGTCCGCGAATTCTTTTATCACGGCTCCAATGTCGGGATGCATTCCCTTTGGTGGAATGATTCCGAAACTGTTTTCCAAAATATACGCAGCCCCTCCCTTGCCGCTTTGCGAATTTATCCTGATGATTCCTTCGTACTGCCTTCCGATGTCGTGCGGATCGATCGCCAAATACGGAACGTCCCAAACGGCATTTTCTGGCATGTTCACGCGCGCAGCCATTCCTTTTCGAATCGCGTCTTGATGCGAGCCGGAAAACGCGGTGTAAACCAAATCGCCCACATAAGGCGTTCGCGGATGAATCGACATTTCGGTGAGACGCTGATATTCTTCCGCGATTTCGGGCAAGTTGGAAAAATTCAATTCGGGATCGATTCCGTGGCTGAACATATTGAGCGCGACCGTAACAACGTCGAGATTTCCCGTGCGCTCGCCGTTTCCGAAAAGGCTTCCTTCCACGCGGTCCGCGCCGGCAAGCAATCCCATTTCGCAAGTGGCGACTCCTTCGCCGCGATCGTTGTGCGGATGAAGGCTCACGATCACATTTTCGCGATCCGAAATGTGCGTGCAAAAATATTCGATTTGGTCGGCGAAAGTATTCGGCATCGCCACTTCCACTGTCGTTGGCAAATTCAAAATGATTTTATTTTGCGCCGTGGGCTTCCATTCGTTTTTCACCGCCTCGCAAATTTCCACCGCGTATTCGATTTCGGTGTTGGAAAAACTTTCGGGCGAATATTCGAGCTGGATTTTCGTTTCCTTTTCGCGCTCCACGCATTCCTTGACGCACCTCACGCCGTCCACCGCGATTTGCTTGATTTCCTCTTTCGTTTTTCCGAACGTGTATTTTCGCTGGGCGGGCGAAGTCGAATTGTAAATGTGGAAAATCGCCCTCGGCAAACCGCGAATCGCCTCGAACGTGCGCTTTACCAAATGCTCGCGCGCCTGGCACAGAACTTGAATCGTAACGTCGTCGGGAATCCGATTGTCTTCGATGAGGCGGCGCATAAAATTGAATTCAGTTTCGGAAGAACTCGGAAAGCCGACTTCGATTTCCTTGAATCCGATTTTCACAAGCAAGTTGAAAAACGCGAGCTTTTGCTCGATGCCCATTGGATTTACCAAGGCCTGATTTCCGTCTCGCAAATCCACGGAACACCAAATCGGCGCGCGCGTGATTTGCGCGTCCGGCCACTTTCTGTTTTGAATGTTCACCTTCGGATATGGAACATATTTTCCGTTTGAATTCATATTTCCTCCAAAATCAACATACCCGACGCAGAGCGTCGGGGTATTAGACCCTCCGCACGAATAAAAAAGACTGCCGCCCAAGCGACAGTCTGCATTTGCAAAATGATTTTACAGAACCGTCAACTTTGGCGTTTTTTGAGAAACTCCGATAGAAGCAACAATCCTGCAAAATTTTTCATCAATATCGCCCTCCGCGATCGAAGCCGCCTTCGCCAAAACGCGGGCGCGGCTTTTTTTCTTCCGCAACATTCACGCGAATCCTGCGACCTTCGAATTCCTTGCCGTTCAAATCCGTGATGGCTTTTTCCGCCGCCGCTTCGTCTGCCAATTCAACAAAACCAAAACCCTTGGACTGACCGGTAGCCCTGTCCTTGATAACCGTTGTTGAAACAATTTCTCCAAACTGCGCGAACAAACCGCCCAGCGATTCCTCTGTCGTAGAATAACTCAAGTTTCCTACATAAAGCTTTTTAGCCATTTAATTCCTTAGGATTTGATTTTTAAGTCGTGAAACTTTGGGAAACTCGCGCTTCCCTTGCAATCCTATTTTTCATTCTAGCACTGCGGCGAAAAATTGTCAAGTGGGAAGCGAAAAAGGCGAGGGGTGAAAATGAGGTAAAATTTCTCCAATTTTGTTGAAGCCCCTTACGGAAGCAAAACGGTGCAGAGGCTAGCGTCGCAAGCCTTCGGCTTGCTTATGGAAGCGAAAAATTCAGCATCCGCACTGTAATGAAAATTCCGCATTCCAAAACGCGCGGCGTTTTCTTGCGACTCAATAAGCCTTTTCGTGCACTCCCGCAATTGCGCGGCCGCTCGGCTCGTTTTGCAATTTCCATGCCGCGTCCCATTCCAAAGCCTTCGCCGTGGAGCAGGCCACGCTCGCCTCGTGCGGAACGGTTTTTGCGGCCGCTTCCGACGGAAAGAATTCCGCGAAAATCTGGCGGTAAAAATATTCTTCCTTTGTGGCGGGCGTGTTCACAGGGAAGCGTTTTTCACGCGCGGCAAATTGCGCGTCGCTGATTTTTTCTTCGGTGAATTTTTTGAGCGTGTCAATCCAATTGTAGCCAACGCCATCGGAAAATTGTTCCTTTTGCCGCCAAGCGATTTCGGGCGGAAGATAATCTTCGAACGCCTTCCGCAAAATCCATTTTTCAATCCGCTCGCTTCCGTCGGGATTTTTCGGACACATTTTGTCGGACGGATTTATGTTCATTGCGATATCGATGAATTCCTTGTCCAAAAAAGGAACGCGGCCTTCCACGCCCCAAGCCATCAGCGACTTGTTCGCGCGCAAGCAATCGTACAAATGAAGCTTGCTCATTTTACGCACAAGTTCCTCGTGAAATTCCTGCGCGTTCGGCGCTTTGTGGAAATACAAATATCCGCCAAAGAGTTCGTCGCTGCCCTCGCCGCTCAAAACCATTTTTATTCCCATCGATTTTATCACGCGAGCAAGCAAATACATCGGAGTGGAAGCGCGCACCGTCGTGATGTCGTAAGTTTCCAAATGATAAATCACGTCGGGCAAAGCGTCCAAAGCTTCCTGCACCGTAAAGTGAACTTCATGGTGAACCGTGCCCAAAAAGTCGGCGGCCTTTTTCGCGGCGGCCAAATCCGGCGAGCCTTCCAAGCCAATCGCAAAACTGTGAAGCGTCGGCCACCAAGCGGCTTGAGTGTCGCCGCTTTCAATTCGCCTCGCCGCGAATTTTTTCGTGATTGCCGCGATTATTGAAGAATCCAAGCCGCCGCTCAAAAGAACGCCATAAGGCACGTCGCTCATAAGCTGCTTTTTCACCGAAGTTTCAAGCGCGGCGCGAAGTTCGTCCACGCTGCTTTTGTTGTCCTTGACATTTTCGAATTTCTCCCAAGAACGCGAATACCAGCGAATCGGCTTTCCCCCTCCATTCAAAGCGAAGAATTTCTGCGCGCCCTTTCCGCCCAAATAAAACGAGCCATTCGGAAATTCTTCCACCGAAACGCAATTGCCTTCCAAAGCCTTGAGTTCGGAAGCGACATAATATCGCCCGTCGGAATCCCAACCTTGATAAAGCGGAATCACGCCGATTTCGTCGCGCGAAACCAAATACAAATCGCGCGTGGAATCGTAAAGCGCGAACGCAAAAATTCCGCTCAGGCTTTCGATAAAATCCGAAATGCGCTTTTCAAAATCCTGCGGAACGCCTTCGCCGAAACTTTCAATCGCTTCCTTGTAAAGCGGAATTATCACTTCGCAATCGCTTTGAGTTTTAAAATTGTACTTGCCGGAAAAACGCGCGCGGATTTCTTTTTGATTGTAGATTTCGCCGTTCACCGCGAGAATGATCGTTCCGCCGTCGCTCACAAGCGGCTGCTTTCCAGAAAGCGGATCGACAATCGCCAAACGCTCGTGGCTCAAAATCGCGTTGTCGCCAGTGTAAACGCCGCTCCAGTCCGGGCCTCGATGCCGAATCTTCCGAGACATTTCCAAAACTTGCGAACGAAGTTCTTCGCGCAAACCATCCGCCAAAGGAACAGAACCGCTTTCCAAATCAAACGCACCGACAAAACCGCACATAAAAACTCCATTAAAAAGGCATTGGCAAAATCGCCACAAAAAAAAGACGCCGATTTAAAGAAAATGATTCCTTAAATCAAACGCCTTTGTTGAAATTATTCTAGCAAAAAAGCAAAATCGTGTCAACCACTTCGCCAAAGAAATGAAGCAGTGATTCGCGCCGTTTTAAATTTCGTTTTTTCGGATGTGTCCCGAGCGCGATTCTTCCGTTTCAATTTACCGCGAACGTCTTGAATCCGCCCTTTACAATTTGCGCATCCAAAATCTTATCCGCGTAAATCTCGCCGGCAATTTCGATATTGTTCGCATCAAGTGCGATTATTTTCGCCCTTTCGCAAACGATATGTTCCACCCAATCGCGCCCGATGTGTCTGCCCGCAACGAAAGTCGGCATCACGGCAATCGTAGGAACATTCGGCTGCTTTATAATCATCAAGTCCATTTTCCCGTCCGCATTTTTTGCGGGAGGACAAATTTTTATTCCGCCGCCAAATTGACTTCCATTGCAAAACGCCGCCATTATACATTTATATTCTTTCACAACTCCATCTCTCTCGACTTGCACAGTATAAGGCTTGTAATTCAAAAGCAATTTCGCGAGCGAGGCAATGTATGTTCCTTGCTTTTGTTCGGTGAGTTTTAGAACTTCAACATCAAGCCCGGTGCCGCAAACATTCAAGCAGCGTTTGCCGATCTTTTCGTTTGGAGAATTCGGCGAAAGCTGAATGTAATCACGATCTTCCACCGCACCTCGAATCACGCTTTGAATCGCTTCCTTGGGATTAAAACTTATTCCCGCGCCCGCCGCGTAATCGTTTCCCCTCCCCGCCGGAACAAGCGCGAGCCGAGCACTTGTAAAGTCCATTCCGTTCAAGACCTCGTGGAACGTGCCGTCTCCGCCAATCGCTATCACCGTAGAAACGCCTTCCTTGCAAAGCCGCTCGGCAATCACTTTCCCCGAACCGCGTTCGCTGGTGCAAAATATCCTGTACTCGATGTTCTTTTCCTGAAACACCTTTTCGACAGCGTCGAGACACCTTTTGCCCGCGCCCTTTCCGCTTCCTAAATTCGCGATGATACTATACATACAATCAGCGTATCAAATTTTCGGGATTTTGGGAAGAGCGGAAAAAGGGAATCGGGGAAGAAGATGCGAATGCATTTGCACCGAAGCACGCAATAATACCGCCATCTCGGGTGCAACATTCCATAAAAGCAAAAAGGTCTGCGACATCGGAAGATGTCGCAGACCTTTTCTTTCACACAGTTTTTGCCTTACTTCAAAATCAGCATGCTCTTGTCATAGTCCGCAGGCGGCACGAAGCCCATAAGCTGCATGAGCGTTGCAGGCCAGCTGGAGATGCCAAGACCTTCGTTCAATTTTGAATTGTCGTACTCGCCCTTGTACTCGGGGTCGTAGATGATGCCCGGCACGGGGTTAAGGCTGTGGCTTGTCTTTGCCTTTGGCTCGCCGTTCGCGTCCATCTTAACGCCGCCAGTCTTTTTATCGTGCTCGTACATGTCGTCGCTGTTTCCATGGTCGGCGGTAATGCAGAGAATTCCGCCCGCTTCTTCTATGGCAGCCTTGATTCGTCCGAGTTGCAAATCCATTCCTTCCATTGAACAGACTACGGCGTTGAACACTCCAGTATGTCCGACCATGTCGCCATTGGGGAAGTTCAGGCGGATGTGGTCGTACTTGCCGCTCTTGATGGCTTCTACAACTTTGTCCGTGATTTCCGCGCATTTCATCCAGGGTCGCTGTTCAAACGGAACGACGTCGCTCTTCACTTCGATGTATTCTTCTAGATCCTCGTCGAACTTTCCAAGTTTATTGCCGTTGAAGAAGTAGGTAACGTGGCCGTACTTTTGTGTCTCGCTGATTGCCATCAGCCTTACGCCGCTTTTGGTGAGGTATTCTCCCATCGTGCGGTCGATGCTCGGAGGACTTACGAGGAACTGATGTGGAATGTGCAGGTCACCGTCGTATTCCATCATTCCGGCGTATTCTACGGCAGGGCGGCGTTTCCGGTCGAAGTGTCCGAAGTTCGCGTCATCGTTTTCGAATGCCGCAGTCATTTCCAAAGCGCGGTCGCCTCGGAAGTTAAAGTAAATCACGCTGTCTCCGTCTTCGATTGTTCCGACGGGCTTTCCATCCGCAGCGATCACGAACTCGTGCATGTCCTGATCGAGTATGCCTGCATTTTCTGCGCGGTATGTCTCGATAGCCTTGGTCGCGCTTTCGAACTGGCGGCCTTCACCTAGTACATGCGCTTTCCAGCCGCGTTCCACCATGCTCCAGTCCGCATTATAGCGGTCCATCGTCATGAACATTCGTCCGCCGCCGGAAGCGATTTTGTAGTCGCATCCCGCGAATCCTGCAAGGAATTCCTCGAGGGGCGTGATGTAGTTCAGCGCGGATGTCGGGTCTACGTCGCGGCCGTCAAGCAATGCGTGCACGCGGATTTTCTTTACCCCGTCCGCCGCCGCTCGCTCAACCATTGCCTTCAGGTGGTCGATGTGGGAGTGCACGTTGCCGTCGGACACGAGACCGATGAAGTGCAATGTAGTGCCGTTTTTGTTTACGTTCGCGACGAGCTTTTTCCATGTTTCGGCTTCGAACATTGCGCCCGAGGAAATCGCGTTGGATACAAGTTTCGCGCCTTGTGCGAATACTCGTCCGCAGCCCATCGCGTTGTGCCCCACTTCGCTGTTTCCCATGTCGTCGTCGCTCGGCAGGCCTACTGCTGTTCCGTGCGCCTTGAGCTTCGTGTTCGGGCAATTCGCCTTGAACCAGTCGAGGTATTTCATTCGGCTCGCTTTCACCGCGTCGCCTTCCTCGTATTTACCGTAGCCCACGCCATCCATGATGACAAGCACGACTGGCCCGCGCCTGCCTTTCCAATTAGGATTTTTTCCCAATGATTCTGCTACCATGTTTTCCTCCAATAGAATGTATGCTCAAAATTGATTGAAATGATTTAAAGTAATTATAACGAATTCAAGGCAGAAAAGCAAGGAGTTAGTTTCACGCGATTTTTGCACCGCAAGGCTTCCGCCCATTTTTGCATCAGGATTCCGAAAGCCACGCCCACGTTCAGCGAGGCTTTCAAGCCAACCATCGGAATTGTCACTCGGCCATAAGTCGCGCGTTTCAATGCTTCAGGGCTCGCGCCCAATTCTTCCGAGCCGATGATGCAGATTCCGTGCGCAGGAAATTCGAATTGTTCGATGGGAGTGCCGCCCGTTTCCAAAACAAAAACATTTTCGTCCGCAGGAAGTTCGTCGAGCGAAACGCGCTCAAAGCCCAAAGTTTCGATGCAGCCCATCGCGCTTCGAATTGCGCGAGGATGCGTCGCTTCGGCGCACAAAGGCGAAAGAAAAATTTTTTCCGCGCCCATTCCTTCGGCCGTGCGAAAAATCGAACCCAAGTTGAACGGCGAACGAATGTCTTCGGCATAAACGCAAACGCCCGGAAAAAAGTTCCGCTTTTGCACAAGCGGCGCACATTCGCAGGTTCTCTCTTCGCTTTGAATTTGCGTTGCATGCGGCGCAATCACCAAATCCCATTCGGCAGGAAAAGTTCCCAAAATTTCAAGCAGCGCGTTCCGCGCGACGTTGCAAAGCCTGCGTTCGTCCAAAGGATTTTGCGAAAGCAGTTCGCGAATTTTTTGCGCCGAGGCAGGATTAAGTTTGGAATCTTTCAGAAGAATTTCGCAAAGAGCCTTTTCGTATTCGGCGCGGCTCATCGAAGAAAAATTGTATTCCGCGCCGGCTTCGGCAATGCCCGCGATGTCGCGTTCAAGCGCGCCAAAACTCAAAGCGAGTTTCCGTCTTTTTTGTCCCGGCGAAAGTTGGAAAAGTTTGTTCGGATCAATCATCGATTTAGGAAATCTCTAAAAACTTCAGTTTTTAGAGGTAACTTTGAAAATGCGATGTTCTTCGTCGCGCTATTATAGCGACGAAGAACTCGTCGGCACATTCGAAAAAATTGCCAAATGCAAGTTTTTCGAATGTGCCTTTCAATATGCCAATTTTATCAAATTAAACAAATCGTCGCTTGTCATGCTTCGCGGGAGAAAATTTATCATTTCGAGCTGCCCCGCATCTTCGGCGGCAAGAGAAAGCTGCTCGATAGAAACCTGCAAATCTTTCAAACGCGCCGGCAGATTTCCCTTGGCGATTCTTTGCCTGATGTTGTTGGCGTATGCGGCGCACGCTTCTTCAACGCTCATGTCTTCTTGCGCAACGCGGAGAATTTTCGCCAAACGTGCGATCCGCTCGCCCTTGAATTTCGCATGGTCTTCAATAATATACGGAAACAAAATCGACGTTACAAGCGATTGCGAAATTCCATATTTCGTGTATGTGCTCAAAGCCAAAAGCGTCGCCGCGCCCTGCGAACTTGTCGAAGACGCAAGCCCTGCCATGCATCCGCCCTGCGAAAGCAAAATTTCGCTCGGCGTTGTCACCATGAGCGAGGGCGCACCGTCAAGCGCGTAGCCCGTAAGTTCGATCGCCTTTTCCGCAACCATGTCGGAAAAAAACGAAGCCTTCGGCGAAAGATATGCTTCGGTCGCCAAACACAAAACTTCAAGGCTCATCGAAGAAAGCTGATTTTCGCTCAACGAAACCGTCAAGTTCGGATCGAACAAAGCCAACTTGCAAATCGCGTTTTTGTTTTTGATGATTTTCGTGGAATTCGAGCGCGAATCAACAATCGAAGTAATATTGGAAAAAATGTAAGGATTTCGAATAGTTGTCGGAACGCAAATCAGCGGAAGCGGAGCCACGGACGGCACTGCGCCTTCCACAAAATCATAAATGTAATGAGTTTCGTGGAAAATTTCGCAGACGATTTTTGCAAGATTCAAAACCTGAGTTCCGCCCACGCCAATCACGCCGTGCACATGCGCATCGCGAGCAAGCGTCAAGGCCTGCCCCAACAATTCAGTAGTAGCCGCGCCGTTCACCGCCTCGAACGTAAAAAATTCTACTTTGTGATCGTCAAGCGACTTGATAACTTTTTCGGCCAAACCAACGTCGCGCAAAATCGGATCGAGCACAACCATAAATTTCGTGCCCATTTCGCTCGCATAATATCCCAAACGGCTCACAGTGTAAGAGCCTAAAACGATGTTCGGAGAAACCCTGAAAAAGAAGTCCGCCATATTTCCTCAACGTAAAAAACAAAAAAAGGCGGAAAAGAAATTCCGCCCTTTGCCTATCAATATTTTTTTCGAAATTATATGCCGTAAGCCTGCATAATTTTTTCAGCCGTGGCGCTGATTGTCTGGGCATTCAAATAATCAGGATTTTTGATTTTTTCCTTTATCTGAGCCACCAAATCCGTGCGCACGTCGGGAGTTTCATCGGCAATTCCTTTGAGATAATATGCTTCCGCCATTTCTCGGGCTTCCGCCGAAACAGAAATCGAATCGGGTGAACCTTTTACGTTTCCGGCATTTTGAGCGCGTTTTGTATTTTGCACATTGTTGAGCGGATTCACTCCGCCAATTTGATCTATTCTCATATCACACCTGCCTTTCTTATATTATCGGCACACATTGCACACAAGTTTAATGATTTTGCGGAAATTTTGCCAAAAACATGACAAAATCCGCTAAAATCCCGCCACAAAAACCGCGATTTCGCCCTTGATGGACTGCCTCTGCGCGTAATCGTCGCGAACTTGAACGGCCGTGCCGTCCGTAATTTCCTCGTGAATTTTCGTCAATTCACGCCCGACAACAATTCTCCGTTCGCTTTCAATATCGGCAATGTCCGAAAGCAACTTTACAATTCTGAACGGCGATTCGTACAAAACGAACGCTTTTTTCATTTCAAGCAATTCACGAAGCCGCTTGCGGCGTTTGCCGGGGCTTGGCGAAAGAAATCCTTCGAAAACGAGCGTTTTTCCGCCAGGACCTGCCACACTCACCAAAGTTGCGAACGCGCTCGGTCCTGGAATCGGCGTTACGGTGAAACCCGCATCGCGCACTTTTTTCGCCAAAATCGCGCCGGGATCGCTTATGCCGGGCATTCCTGCGTCGCTCGCATAAGCCACATTTTTTCCATCTTTCAAAAGCGCGATGATTTTTTCGGCCGCCGAATCCTCGTTTTGGGCGCGGCACGAAATCATCGGCTTTCTAATTTCAAAATGCGTCAACAATTCGAGCGTGTGGCGCGTGTCTTCGGCCGCCACGACATCAGCGTTTTTCAACGTTTCAAGCGCGCGAAAAGTGATGTCGCCCAAATTCCCGATTGGCGTTCCAACAATATACAAAACCGACACTTTCAATTATAACACAAGCAAACAAGAAAGGCAAGCCTATTAGCAAAAAACCGCCCCAATCGAGGCGGCTCATGCACTATGCGCTTGCTTCTGATGCCGCATTTTCGGCGGCTGGAGTTTCCGCAGGAGCGGGCTTGGGCGCACGGCGCGCATCGTTCTTGAATTTGGCCTTGCAAAATTTGCAAATTTTCACTTTGTTACCATCAAGTTCATACTCATATATAACCTTGATGCCAGTGGTTTTGCAAACAGGGCAAGTTCCACGACTGTGGTTGGGCGTTTTTCGCAATCCAACTCCACGATGTGCTTTAGACATAGATTCCTCTCTATTTATTTTCAACGGCTCAAAATTGCAAATTCCGAACCATCAAAAAAGTCGTTTCGTAACGAAATGGAAAACGACGTAAATCAGTTAAAAATTGACGCAAAATTCTGCGGCAATTTTTAACATCCTGCATTAAGCCTTGGCTTTCTTCTCTTTTTTCGCGGCCTTTTCTTCTTCGGTCTCAAGCTTGTAATCCACCAGCTCCAAGATTGCGACATCAGCCGCATCACCTTGGCGGAATCCCAATTTGAGAATGCGAGTGTATCCGCCCGGACGATCCTTCATACGAGGAGCGATGTCGGTGAAAAGCTTGTTCAAAACCCTTTCATCGTAAATATATCGCGCCACCTGGCGGCGATTGTGAACGCTGTCCACTTTGGCACGAGTGATGAGCTTTTCGGCCTTGCTTCGCGCGGCCTTGGCCTTGGCCTTGGTCGTAGTGATGCGCTCAAATCTAAAAAGAGAAGTTACCATATTGCGCAACATTGCGCGACGGTGAGAGTGCGTGCGTGAAAGCGCGTTAAAACCTGACTTATGATTCATCGTATTCTTCCTTTTTGTTTGCTAAATTAACAGTATCTTTGAGATAACTGTAGTCCGTCATACCCAAAGTAAGCCCCAGTTCAAGGAGCTTTTCTTTGATTTCGGTGAGACTCTTTTTGCCGAAATTTCGGGTTTTGGCAATGTCGTCTTCCGTTTTTTTCGTCAATTCACCAATTGTACGAATGTTCGCATTTTTCAAGCAATTCGAAGAACGCACCGACAAATCCAATTCTTCCACCGACCTGTTCAAGAAACGGCGAATGTTTTCGTCTTCCTCGTTCATGTCGTCATCGTCCAAAGAACCGTTGTCATCAAAATTGATGAACATTGCAAAATGCTCTTTGGCGATTTTTCCCGCTTCGGCCAAAGCGTCAACAGGAGCAATCGAACCATCGGTCCAAATTTCCAAGAAAAGCTTGTCATAGTCGTTTCGCTGACCAACACGGCAAGGCTCAATGTAATATTTCACCTTTTTTACCGGGTTGAAAATCGCGTCCATCGGAATCGTGCCCACAACTTCGATATATTTGTCATTCGTTTCCGCAGGAACATAACCGCGACCCAAATCAACTTGAATTTCCATGTCCAACTTCGCGCCTTCCATCATCGTGAACAAAAGCACGTCGCGCGACATGACTTCAAGCTGACCTACTTTTTCAAGGTCGTTGCTGGTAACTTTGCCCGGCCCGCGAAATTCGTAAAAAAGCGTATCCTGCTCGACGTCATCGCTAAGTTTGAGCCGAAGCATTTTGAGCGTGTTCAAAATTTCCAAAGTATCTTCGGAAACATTGGGAATCGCCTCGAATTCACTGGAAATCACATGCGGAACATCGTCGGCATCATAGGAAGTGATGCGCACAGAAGTTACGGCATAGCCCTGAATCGAGGAAAGCAGGACGCGACGCAGAGTATTTCCAACCGTTGTGCCGAATCCTGTCTCAAAAGGAGCCGCAGAAAATTTTCCATACTCGCCGCTCTCCGTTTCGAGATGCTCAACTGCCAGTCTCTCTTTAGGTCTTTGAAAGCCCTTGAGCAGATTTTTACGAGCCATTTGAACTCCTTTAATTATTTAGAATAGAATTCAACCACGAGCTGCTCTTTAACATCGAAGTCGATGTCGCTTCTGGCAGGCAACGTGATAACCTTGCCCGACAAATTATCTTTGTCGCATTCAAGCCAAGCCGGAACTCTGCGTTCCTCGATTCTGGCCACCAATTTTTTTATGGCGGAAGAAGTCTTGCTTTTTTCCTTGAACGAAATTACGTCGCCAACTTTCACTTGGTAAGACGAAATGCCTACCTTTTTGCCGTTTACGGTAATGTGTCCATGGCTGACAAGCTGTTTGGCCTCATCGCGAGTTTTCGCAAAACCAAGCCTAAAGACAACATTGTCCAACCTCAATTCCAACATCTGCAAAAGAACTTCGCCAGTAACGCCGGATTTTCGCGCCGCCTTTTCATAATAAAGCCTGAATTGACGCTCAAGCACTCCATAAATAAAGCGGAGCTTTTGCTTTTCCATCAATTGCAGAGAATATTCGGAACGTTTTTTGCGAGTTTCCTTTTTCGTTCGCTTGCTCACCTTGCCATATCCCATTACGAGCGGGTTTATGCCCAAGGCGCGACATCTTTTTAACAAAGGCTCTTGTGTTTTTGCCATTTATATCTCCTTGTTACATACGGCGCGTTTTGCGCGGGCGACATCCGTTGTGCGGAATCGGAGTTACGTCGGAAATCGACTTGACTTTAAGTCCTGCGTTTCCAATCGCGCGAACGGCGTTTTCGCGTCCCATTCCAGGGCCTTTCACAAAAACGTGAACTTCGCGCAAGCCATAGGAAACGGCTTTTTGAACCGCGCTTTCCGCGACTGTCTGCGCCGCGAAAGGAGTCGATTTTTTCGCGCCTCTAAAGCCCAAGCCGCCGCTCGAAGCCCAAGAAAGCGCATTGCCGTTCAAATCCGTAACAGTAACAATAGTGTTGTTGAAAGAAGCCTGAATGTACACGTTTCCTTCGTATACGCTCTTCTTTTCCTTTTTCTTCGTTTTCTTTACCGTAGCCACTTAGATTACCTCCGCCTTATGCTTTCTTCTTGTTCGCAACGGTCTTCTTCTTACCTTTGCGAGTTCTGGAATTCGTGCGAGTACGCTGACCGCGAACTGGAAGTCCCTTGCGGTGGCGCAGGCCTCGGTAACTGCCGATGTCGATAAGACGCTTGATGTTCAAGCCGATTTCCGAACGAAGACGACCTTCCACCTTGTATTCTTTGTCGATGATTTCGCGAAGGCGGTTGAGCTCTTCGGAAGGCAAATCATTAATCGGAGTGTCCGGATTAACATTCGCTTCCTTGCAAATTTTCATCGCCGAAGAACGTCCTATTCCGTAAATATACGTCAAAGCGATATTAACATGTTTGTTAGGGATGTCAACTCCCGCAATTCGAGCCATCTATTACTCCTTATTAACCTTGCTTCTGCTTGTGCTTCGGATTCACGCAAATTATGCGGACAATGCCGTTGCGCTTAATGACCTTGCACTTGTCGCAGATAGGCTTTACGCTGGTTCGTACTTTCATAAAAGTCCCCCTGTGATGCGGTATAAATCGAAGCCGTATTATACCACATTTGTCCAATTTTAGTCTAGACCTTCGCACCAAATTTCTAAAGATTTCTGGAACGAATCCTGCCCTTTTTCATAAGTCCGTCCTGCTTGTGCATCCTCAAAAGGGCTTCGATTTGGCTCATCGTGTCAAGGTCAACGCCAACCATAATTATCAGCGAAGTTCCGCCCATCAGCATTGCCACCGACTGCGGGAAACCGAAGATCTTTTGGATGAGTGTCGGCAACACAGCGATTGCCGCCAAGAACAACGAGCCTGGCAATACAAGCCGATTCAATATCCTTTGCAGATATTCTTCGGTCTTGTCCGTCCTTACGCCGGGAATGGAGCCGCCATTTTCGCGAATTTGCTTTGCGATTTCCGTGGGGTTCAGTGTTACCTGAGTGTAGAAGTATGCAAAGAAAATTATAAGGACAACCAACAAAATATTGTACCAAATTCCCATCGGATTCAAAAACACAGCCAATTTCTGAACCCATCGTGCAGCGCCGGAGTTGCTCGCCACGGAAGAAATGAGCTGCAAGGGAAGTGTCAAAAACGATGATGCAAAAATCAAAGGAATCACGTTCGACGGATTCACTTTAAAGGGAATGTAAGTGTTCTGTCCGCCGTACATTTTTCTGCCCACAACGCGCTTCGCATAATGGACAGGAATTTTTCGCTCGCCGGATTCTTCGTAGACGACAACGGCAACGATTCCCACAAAAAGGAGCAACGCCACAATGACGAATACGATGTTCAATTCGCCGGCACGAACGCTTTCGGCAAGTTCGACCACCGCGCTTGGCATTCGCGCCACGATTCCCGCAAAAATCATAATCGAAATTCCGTTTCCGATTCCTCGCGCGGTAATTTGGTCGCCAAGCCAAACTGTTATCATCGAGCCAGTCGTAACCGTAAGAATCGCCAAGGCTTTGAACGCGATTTCATTGTTGAGCGAAATCACGCCGATGTTTTTGGCGTAGAACGTCACGGCGAACGACTGAATGATGCACACGAAAATCGTGCCCACCCTTGTCCACATTTGCATTTTCTGCTGGCCGCCCTCTTCCATCACCATCCTTTTTAATAAAGGAAAAATGATGAGGACGAGTTGCATGATGATTTGCGTGGAAATGTAAGGCATCACTCCGAGCATGAACACGGAAAAATTCGAGAACGCGCCGCCAACGAAAAAGTCCATATAACTTGCGAAGGCGTTGTTATTCTGCTGCGAAAGCGTGTTGAAATATTCGAACAACGCGACGGCATCCACGCCTGGAATTGTAAGAACGCATCCAAGCCTGTAGAGTGCCAGCACAGCGAAAGTGAACAAAATGCGGCTGCGGAGTTCTCCAACTTTGAAAATGTTGCCGATTGTACTCATTTAATCCGCCTTAGTCTTTTTTCTGCGCTTTTTTGGTTTTTTCGACCAAAGTTACAGAGCCGCCGGACTTTTCGATTTTCGCTTTCGCCGACTCAGAAATTTTGTCCGCAACGACGGTCACTTTTTTTGTGATTTCGCCATTGCCGAGAATTTTGATGGGAAGCGACTTTGATTTCGCCAAGCCCTTTTCCTTGAGGCTCTTTTTGTCAACAGTTTCACCGTCCGCAAATTTCTTTTCGATGTCGGAAAGATTCACGATGGCGAATTCCTCCTTAAACGGATAGTTCGAAAAACCTCTTTGCGCGATGCGGCGGAAAAGCGGCATCTGGCCGCCTTCAAATCCTACATACGGCAATCTTTTTCCCGAGCGCGACTGCTGACCTTTGTTTCCGCGTCCAGCCGTCGTTCCCAGTCCTGAAGACGAACCGCGTCCAACGCGCTTTGGCTTTTTGTTTGCTCCGCGGGGCGCGTGCAAAATTGGATTGTATTCTTCTGCCATTACTGAATCTCCTCAACTTTTACAAGATGCGCCACAGACGCAACCATTCCGCGAACAGAAGGATTGTCCTCCTGCACGACAGAAGAACTGATTCTTCGCAAGCCCAAACTTCGCACGGTGGCACGTTTTGCGGGCTTTTGTCCGATTGTGCTTCTTACAAGTGTAATCTTGAGTTTTGCCATCGATTACCCCCACATCTCGTTCAGAGACTTGCCTCTGTTTTTGGCGACAACGCTGGCATCAAGCAAATGCTCGATCGCATCGAACGTCGCGCGCACGACATTCACCGAGGCACTTGAGCCGAGCGACTTTGAAATTATGTCCGTAGCACCGGCCGCATCCATAATCGCGCGAACAGGTCCGCCCGCGATGATTCCAGTACCAGCACGAGCCGGCTTGAGCAAAACTTCGGAACTCTTGAATTTTCCGATGATGTCGTGCGGAATCGTGCCATTTTTAATCGGCATCTTCACGAGACTTTTCTTCGCCTTGTCGATGCTTTTTTTGATGGCTTCCGTAACATCGTTCGCCTTGCCAAAACCATAGCCGACGCGACCTTTTTTGTCGCCCACCACGCTGAGCGCGGCAAAAGACATTCGGCGACCGCCTTTTACGGTTTTAGAGGTCCTGTTCAAAGTGACGAGCTTTTCGACGAACTCTTTTTCTCTTGGCTCTCTGTCTTTGTCAAAATTTTTCTGGCGTTCCATAGCTTCTCCTAGAACTGAATGCCCGCTTTGCGAGCGCCATCGGCAAGGGCCTTGACAACACCATGATAAAGATAACCGTTGCGGTCGAATACTATCGTAGTAATATTCTTTTCTTTAAGGCGCGCGCCCATCGCTTCACCAAGTTTTGCCGCATCAGCCACCGTAGGCTTGAGGGAGGCAAAATCCTTTTCCATAGTTGAAATGGCGGCAAGAGTTTTTCCTTCGTCGTCATTAACCACCTGAACATAAAGATTCTTGTTGCTGCGGTAAACCGTCATGCGCGGGCGTTCAGCCGTGCCATAGACAGTCTTGCGAATGTGAACCTTTCTGTGAAGGCGTTTTCTTTGTTTGTCGTTAAGTTTCTTAAACATAATCGCCCCACCTTATTTAACGCCAGTCTTTCCGACTTTGCGTCTGATGATTTCTGTTTCGTAGCGAATGCCCTTGCCTTTATACGGCTCGGGTTTTCTCAACTTCCGAATTTGCGCGCAGAATTCGCCAACCTGCTGCTTGTCGATTCCGCTCACTGTAACGCGCCCGTTCGGGTCGGTGGCCACCGAAAGCCCTTTGGGAATCATCGCGATGAAATCCGTGGAATATCCAAGATTCATCACGAGTTCCTCGCCCTTGACTTCCGCGCGATAACCAACGCCCGTTATGATGAGCGATTTTGAAAATCCTGCGGAAACGCCAGTCACCATATTATTGATGAGGGCGCGGTACAAACCGTGGTCGGCGTTGGCCTGGCGGCTTGTGTTTTTCGTCTTGACGATGATTTCGCCGTTTTCAAAAGCCACTTCGACATTCGGGCTGAAAGTCTGGCTCAATTCGCCTTTCGGACCTTTAACGCTGATTTCGTTTCCGTTGATTGTTACGTTCACGCCCGCAGGAACGGCCACGGGAAGCTTTCCAACTTTAGACATTTTTACCTCCCGTTACCAAACTTTGCAGACCAATTCGCCGCCAACCATTTTTTCCGTGGCTTTTTTGCCAGTGGTCACTCCGGATGACGTCGAAACAATCACTGAACCGTATCCATTGTGGACGCGGGGCAGATCCTTATAACCTGAATAAATTCGGCGACCAGGCGTGGAGATTTTTTCCAAGCCGTGAATCACAGGATTATTCATATCGTCATATTTGAGGAAAATGCGGATGATATTCTTTCCTTCTTCCTGAACTTTTCTGAAATTTTTGATGTAGCCTTCAGTTTTCAGGATTTTTACAATTTCCAATTTCAATTTTGACGCAGGAATATCCACTTTTCCGTGGCGTGCCCTCGTCGCATTGCGGATTTTTGTAAGCATATCTGCTACGGGATCTGAAACACTCATTCTTCTTCTCCTACCCTACCAACTTGACTTTGTTACGCCAGGTAACAAACCTTCACTCGCATACTTGCGGAAGCAAATGCGGCACATCTTGAACTTGCGCAGATAGCCTCGCGGACGACCGCAAATCTGACACCTATTGTACTGCCTTGTGCGGTATTTCGGTGTGCGCTGCGCCTTGATTATCATCGATTTCTTAGCCATAACTCCTCGCTTACTTTCTGAACGGCATATTGAACTTGGTGAGCAAGGCGCGTGCCTCGCTGTCCGTTCTTGCGCTCGTTACGATAGTAACATTCATTCCCGAAATTTTCGTAATTTTGTCGAAGTCGATTTCCGGAAAAATGATTTGCTCCGTAATTCCCAACGAAAAATTTCCGTGTCCGTCAAAACCTGTGGCTTTGATTCCTCGGAAATCCTTGACGCGCGGCAACGCAACGTTGATAAGGCGATCCAAAAATTCGTACATAATTGTTCCGCGCAACGTTACCATCGCACCAATTTCTGCGCCCGCTCGGAGTTTAAAGTTGGCAATGCTTTTCTTTGCCTTTGTCTTGACCGCTTTCTGTCCCGTGATTTGTGTCAGGTCAGCAACTGCGGCATCAAGAAGTTTCTTATTTCCGAGAGCTTCGCCCACGCCCATGCTCACCACAATTTTTTTCACTTGCGGAATCTGCATGGGAGTTTTGTAGTCCATCTCCTTGAAGAGTTCGGGCGCGATAGTTTCTTTGTAGACTTTCTTAAGCCGGGGTACATAATTTGCCATTACAACGCTTCTCCACATTTGCGGCAGACGCGAATTTTCTTGTCGCCGTCAAACTTATAACCGATTCTAACTGGGCGGCTGCATTTTTTGCACACGATGCCCACTTTTGAAACATGAAGCGGCGCTTCGACTTCGATGATTCCACCTTGGTCTTGCTGACTGCGCCTCTTCACGGCTTTTTTCACGAGATTCAAACCCGACACGATTACCGCATCCTTTTTGGTAACCATGCGGACGATTTCGCCCTGCTTGCCCTTGTCCTTTCCGGAAAGCACTTGAACTGTATCGCCCTTATGAATCTTGTATTTCTTTTTTCCAACGTTCACGTTCTTAACCATAACAATGCTCCTTACAGAACTTCTGGCGCAAGCGAAATAATCTTCATGAAATCTTTTTCACGAAGCTCGCGGGCGACGGGTCCGAAAATGCGCTTGCCGACGGGATTTTTCGAATCGTCAACGATGACGCAAGCGTTGTCGTCAAATCGGATGTAAGTTCCATCCGGGCGGCGATATTCTTTTGCCTGACGAACGATGACGGCCTTTTTAATCGCGCCCTTTTTGATTGTCGAAGTGGGAATCGCGTCCTTTACGGCCACCACAACGATGTCGCCGATGCCGGCATAGCGACGATGAGTTCCGCCAAGCACCTTGATGCACTGGGCAATCTTGGCGCCCGAGTTGTCGGCTACTGTCATACAAGTTTGCATTTGAATCATAACCTAAACTCCTTACTTCGCCCGTTCGACGATTTGTACCAGACGCCAACACTTGTCTTTGCTAAGCGGACGACATTCAACAATTTTTACCGTATCGCCAATGTGCGCCTCATTCCTTTCGTCGTGAGCTTTGCACTTTTTGGTTCTGGAAACATATTTTTTGTAAAGCGGATCCATTCGCTTTGTTGAAATTGAAACGACGATGGTTTTGTCCATTTTGTCGCTCGTCACAAGTCCAACATAAGAACGCTTGCCACTTTTAGCCTTTTCCTGTGTTTCTGCCATGTGTCAACTCCTACTTGTTACCCGCAACGGCCCCGAATTTTTGTGCAAGGTCGCGCTGGTGGATAAACGTGTTCAGGCGAGCAATTTCCTTGCGCATCGCGCGTTTTTCCATTGGATTGTCTACATGGGAAAGAACCATTTTGAATCTAAACTCCATGTATTTTTTCTTGAGTTCATCGCGGCGCGAAACCAATTCGGAATAAGACAGTTCTTGATAATTTGTCTTTTTCTTTTTGTCTGACATCTTATTCCTCCTAGTCCTGCGTCGGGCGGTATGCGACTTTTGTCACCACCGGCAATTTGCTGGCAGCAAGACGAAGCGCCTGCTCCGCCAATTTGATGTCAACTCCGCCAACTTCAAACAAAATCATTCCGGGCTTGAGATTGGCCGCCCAAAATTCCGGCGAGCCTTTTCCCTTTCCCATGCGAACTTCAGCCGGCTTTTTTGAAATCGGCTTGTCGGGAAAAACTCGAATCCAAACTTTACCTTTGCGTTCAAGCTTTCTGTTGATGGCAACGCGGCACGCTTCGATTACGCGAGCGTTGAGCCACGTCGATTCCATCGCAACAAGAGCTATATCGCCAAAGTCAACGTGATTATCGCGCGTAGCAAAACCATGTGCCCTACCGCGCTGCACTTTTCGGTGCATTACTCTTTTTGGTGCGAGAGGCATCGTCTAACTCCTTGCCTTTGCGACAGTATCTTTTGCCCGGCTTTCGCCAGACGCAGACTTATCAGAAGGACGCTGCGGACGGTCGCGATTTGGCTTTCTCACCATCTGACCCGCATCTTCATTCTGTTCACGACCATAGTTCATTCCATTGAACACCCAAACTTTTATGCCGATCTTGCCATAAGTCGTGAGCGCCTCGTATGTTCCATAGTCAATGTCCGAACGTAATGTATGGAGAGGAACTCGTCCTTCCTTGTGTTCCTCCGTCCTCTTCATTTCCGCGCCGCCAAGTCGTCCGGCCAGGCGAATTTTGATTCCCTGTGCGCCGGCGCGCATGGCGTTCGCAGTAGACTGCTTCAAAGCCTTGCGGAACGAGCCGCGACCCATAAGCTGTCTGCCGATATTCTGCGCGATCAAGGAAGCGTTCAAATCAGCACGTTTGATTTCCTTGATTTTAATCTGAACTTTTTTTGTCAGCTGCTTTTGAATGTCGGCACTGATTTTTTCGATTGTCGCGCCTTTTACGCCGATGATAACACCGGGGCGAGCCGTGTGAATTACAATCGTAACTCGCTGCGGATGGCGCACGATTTCGACTTCGGCAATGTCCGCGCCTTTGCATTCAGGAAGTTCCGAAATCAATTTTCGGATTTTGAAATCTTCCAAAACCAAATCCGCGTATTCACGAGGATCGGCATACCAACGCGATTGCCAAGTCTTGTTGATTCCAAGGCGCAAACCAATCGGATTAACTTTCTGTCCCATTTTTATTCTCCCGCCTTTTCAGCAACCGTAACAGTGATATGACACATGCGCTTGAGCAACTGATCGGCGCGACCGCGCGCGCGAAACCAAACTCGCTTGAGTCTCGGACCTTCGTCAATGCGAATTTCCTTGACATACAGTGTATCCTCATCCAACTTGTCGTCTGCAAACAAAGCGTTTGCCACCGCAGACTTCAAAGTCTTGCGAACGAGGCGCGCGCCTTTCTGCGGCATGTTTTCAAGAATCGACATTGCCTGCGAACAAGTTTTCCTGCTGATTACATGAGCCACCGGGCGAACCTTTGTGGGAGACGCAATCAAGAATTTCGAAGTGGCTACATAGCCTTTTGTTTCTGCCATAATATCCACCTATTTTTTAGCAGCAGTTTTGTCTGTGCCGCCATGTCCTCGGAACACACGAGTGGGAGCGAATTCGCCCAACTTGTGGCCAACAAGGTTTTCCGTAACATAAACCGGAATCCATGACTTGCCGTTGTGAACAGAAATAGTCGTTCCGACCATTTCAGGAATAATCGTAGAACAGCGAGAATAAGTCTTGATGAGCTTTTTCTCGTTCGTTCCCGATTTATTCAACTCAATTACTTTTTTATAGAGCGACTTTTCGACGAAAGGCCCTTTTTTAACAGATCTTGACACAATTATCTCCTACGCTACTTCTTTCGACGCGAAATGATAAATCTGCTCGATGTCTTGCGCTTGTTGCGGGTTTTGTAACCTCGACAAGGCTGACCCCATGGAGTAACCGGATTGCGTCCCTTACCAGCGCCTTCACCACCACCAAGCGGGTGATCGACCGGGTTCATCGCCATACCGCGAACAGTCGGACGGATGCCCATCCAGCGTTTGTGGCCGGCTTTTCCAAGCTGAACGTTCATGTGATCTTCGTTGCCGACCACGCCGATTGTGGCATAGCATTTCGCATGAACGCGGCGAATTTCGCTCGAAGGAAGCTTAATCGTGACATAATCGCCTTCTTTCGCGGAAATGAGCGCGCTCGCTCCGGCACTGCGGGCAAGCTGTCCGCCGCGGCCAATCGTCAATTCAATGTTGTGCACCGTAAATCCGACTGGAATCGCGGCAAGCGGCAAGGCATTTCCGACCGTCGGCGCGGCGTTTTCGCCAGCCATGATTTTCATTCCGACGGTGAGACCTTTCGGCGCGATGATGTAGCGTTTGTCGCCATCTGCATAATAAATCAAAGCAATGTTCGCACTGCGATTCGGATCGTATTCAATAGAATGAACAGTTCCAGGAATTCCGTGCTTGTTGCGCTTGAAATCAATCTCACGGTATCTGCGCTTGTGACCGCCGCCCTTGTGACGCACCGCAATGCGTCCGCCGGCTCCGCGTCCTGCGTTGGATTTTTTTCCTGACACCAATTTTTTTTCGGGTTTGTCGCATGTCAGTTCATCCCGGCGCAGGTCAACACGTCCGCGTGTACCAGGTGTAATTGGCTTAAAAACTTTTAGAGCCATCTTTTTCTCCCATAAGACTTCATTTTCGGCGGCGCGCCAAAAAGACGCGAAACGCCGATTTTCGAAGCAAACTCAAGCCATTTTTTCGGCTTTGTAACTTGTCCTATTGGAACAAGCCTATCGTTTCGCCTTGCGCCAAACGCACAATGGCTTTTTTGTAACCAGCAGTGGTTCCGGAAGTGGCGCGCACGCGCTTTTTCTTTCCGACCACATTCATAGTCGTGCAGGACAAAACTTTTACATTGAAAAGTTTTCTCACCGCTTCTTTTATCTGAATTTTCGTGGCATCCGGGCGCACGACAAAAACATATTTGTTCTGCTCGCGCAACATCGTCGCCTTTTCAGAAACGACAGGCTCAATAAGAATGTCGTTGAAGTCAATCATTATTTAGCCCCCCTTTGAGCCGCATAAAAGCCGCTCAGATTTTTGGCCGCGCCTTCCAACAAGATGATTTTGCGTCCGTAGAACAAGTCGTGGGCACGAAGACACTTGTACGAAAGGAACGTGAGCGTCGGAATGTTGCCGCCCGCCCGCCTGAGCAAAGCATTGTTCGCGCGAATGTCCTTTTCGGCTTCGGCGACGTTTGCTTCGTCAACGATGTCGTTCAAAATCACCACGGTGCGGGTGTCTTTGGCAAAATTATTGAGGATTTTCACCAAATCCTTGGTTTTGCCGCTCTGCACCGTAAAATCTTCGATGACAACGAGCCTGTCGCTCTGCGCCTGCATGCTCAAAATCGTCTTCATCGCAAGGCGTTTTTCCTTTTTGGGAATCGCATAGCTATAATCGCGGGGCTTCGGTCCGAAAATCGTACCGCCACCAACCGTAATCGGAGACTTTTTGTCACCACGGCGAGCGTTTCCCGTGCCCTTTTGCTTGTAGGGCTTTTTGTTGGAGCCGTGCACTTCCGCGCGGGTTTTCGTGCAAGCCGTTCCAACACGTTTATTTGCCAATTCGTTTGTGATGGCATAGTAAATGACATCTTCGTTCAACGGAAGGCCGAATACGTTGTCGTCCAAATTGATCGTACGCAGCTCTTTTCCATCGACTGAATAGACTTTCTTTTCCATTGTCTTCTCCTGCCGTTATTTTTTCACCGCGGACTTGACGATCAGCGTGCTGTTGCGAGTTCCGGGAACTGCCCCGCGAACGAGAATTACCTTCAATTCGGGATCGATTTTCACAATCCGAAGATTCTGCACCGTAACACGGACATTGCCCATTCGTCCAGGCAACTTTGTGTTCTTAAAGGTGTGTCCAGGGGTGGTACACTGTCCAGTGCCGCCCGGCTCGCGATGGAATTTAGAACCGTGAGTCTTGCGTCCTCCGTGAAAGCCCCATCTTTTCATTACGCCCTGAAAGCCCTTTCCCTTTGAATTGGCGGTAACGTCCAAAAAGCGTGTTTTGTCGAAAAGTTCCACGCCGAACTGGTCGCCAATTTTCACTTCGCCGTCAAAATCGCGGAATTCCTTCAAAGTCCTTTTCGGGGTAATGCCTTCTGAAAACTGTCCGGCATAGGGCTTTGTAACTTTGTTGGGCTTCAATTCGCCCACGCCCAAAACAACGGCTTCGTAGCCATTGTTTTCTTTTGTCCTTGTGGCGACGACCGTATTAGGCTCGACCTGGATCACGGTAACTGGTGTCAAATTGCCGCTTTCGTCGAAAACCTGGGTCATGCCCAATTTTTTTCCAATCAGACCTTTCATCTGAAAAACTCCTCTAGGCCGTCATCCCAGATCCAAGGGGACCGTACCCGATTATTCGCAGCCGAAGCCGCCGCAAAATCCGAAGATTATTGCTTAATTTCTACATCAACACCGGCAGGAAGCTCAAGTTTCATCAATGAATCCATTACGTCCGAAGAAGGATCCAAGATGTCAATAAGACGCTTATGCGTGCGCATTTCGAATTGCTCGCGCGACTTTTTGTTGACGTGTGGCGAACGAAGCACCGTTACCTTATTGATTCTTGTAGGAAGCGGAATCGGTCCTGCGACCTTTGCTCCCGCCTTTTGCACCGTCTGCACGATGGCTTTAGCACTTTGATCGATCAACTCCACATCAAACGCGCGAAGCTTGACTCGAATCTTACCGTTGGCCATTGAATTCCTCCAAAACAATCCAAGCCGAAGCCGAAAACGGCCTCGACCCGGATATCATTCCTAAGCTATAATCTTTACAACCTGGCCAGAAGCGATTGTGCGTCCGCCTTCGCGAATAGCAAGTTTAAGTCCTTCGTCCATAGCAATCGGGTGGATAAGCTCGCCGACAATCTTAACGTTGTCGCCGGGTTTTACCATGTCAACGCCCGCTTCCAATTCAACAGTTCCGGTGATGTCCGTCGTGCGGAAATAGAACTGAGGGCGATATCCCGTGAAGAACGGGCTGTGGCGTCCGCCTTCGGCTTCGGTAAGAACGTAAATCTGCGCCTCGAACTTTGTGTGAGGATTGATTGACTTCGGCGCGGCCAAAACCTGTCCACGAACGACATCTTTTTTGTCGATACCGCGGAGAAGAATACCGACGTTGTCGCCAGGAATTCCCTGATCCAAAGTCTTCTGGAACATTTCGATGCCAGTTACAGTTGTGCTAGCCGTGGGGCGGATTCCAACGATTTCAACGCTGTCGCCCATGTTCACGACGCCGCGCTCGATACGACCAGTAACGACAGTTCCGCGTCCTGAAATCGTAAAGATGTCTTCGATCGGCATCAAGAACGGCTTGGCTTCGTCGCGGACAGGATCGTCGAACCAGTTGTCCATAGCAACGAGCAATTCTTCGATGCACTTTGTATTGGCAGGGTCGCTGTCTTCGTTCAAAGCCTTGAACGCAGAGCCCTTGATAATCGGAGTTTCGGCCTGATAGCCGTACTTCTGCAAAAGATCCTGAACGTCGCTTTCGACGAGCTCGAGCATTTCCATATCGCCATCGAGCTGGTCAACTTTGTTGAGGAAAACAACGATCTTCGGAACACCAACCTGGCGAGCAAGCAAAAGGTGCTCTTTTGTCTGAGCCATCGGACCATCAGTAGCCGCGATAACGAGAATCGCGCCGTCCATCTGAGCCGCGCCGGTAATCATGTTCTTGATGTAGTCGGCATGACCGGGGCAGTCGATGTGCGCGTAGTGGCGCTTTTCAGACTGATACTCGAGGTGGCGAGTATTGATCGTAATACCGCGCTCTTTCTCCTCCGGGGCGTTGTCGATTTCATCGTACTTGAGAGCTTTATCACCATACTTTTTTGCGCAGTACATAGTGATAGCCGCTGACAAAGTTGTCTTACCATGGTCTACGTGACCAATAGTACCAACGTTCATGTGAGGTTTGGTTCTTTCGAACT
This sequence comes from uncultured Treponema sp., assembly GCA_947174385.1. Taxonomy (GTDB): domain Bacteria; phylum Spirochaetota; class Spirochaetia; order Treponematales; family Treponemataceae; genus Treponema_D. Next base: position 15,193 of record CAMWIU010000002.1, on the reverse strand, counting down.
TCTCCTTTGCCATGTTTTTCTCCTTGTCGGCATCATCCAAAATGCTGACATTAAAAAAATATTTTGTGTGCTGCACTTTAAGCCAGAATCCGCGCCTTTTCAAAGAAAACGCCCGAATTCGCATACACATCTTTTTATTGCGGTGAATGACTGTGAGAATGGAAAGGTTTGAACGCTCCATCATTTCGGAACGATTTGGCCGACACCACCATCACCGTCAAAGCATCGCTTGACAACTGGTTTGGCACCAAGAGCCTATGGCATTTCGCCACAACAGAAACTCAAGATGCATTTTCCTTGCGCCATTGACAACGACGCATTTCATTCTTGAGCCGCGAGAATCTGAAATTAAAAAAGTTTGCGTGCAAACTTTTTTAATAGCTTTACGATTCCGCCTGAAAAATTCAGCCTGACTCTCAAAGAACCGCCTACCTTGCAAAGATAGGTTTGAAAAGTATAGCGCAATTCGCAAATTGGGTCAATAGCAAATTTGAAAAAAAATGAAATTCGTTGATTTTTTTTTCGCGCGGTTTGCGCACTTATTATACGAATTGTCACGCGGTTCATAAAATAAAAAAAACCGCCTTTCGGCGGTTTTTTTTGTGAATTGAAGACTACCAACGATAGTGCGCGAAGGCTTTGTTCGCCTCGGCCATCTTGTGGGTGTCTTCCTTTTTCTTGTATGCAGTGCCGGTATTGTTGTATGCGTCCATCAATTCCGCGCTGAGCGTGTCGGCCATTCCGTGTCCGTTGCGCTTGCGGGCGGCATCGATAATCCAGCGCATCGCCAACGCTTCTTTGCGAGAATCGCGGATTTCCACCGGAACTTGGTATGTCGCGCCACCGACGCGGCGGGATTTTACTTCCACCTGCGGCTTCACGTTGTCCAAGGCCTTCAAGAAAACTTCGAGCGGATCTTTGTCCGTCTTTTTCTTGAGACGATCCATCGCGTCGTAGATGATTGTCGTGCAAATGCTTTTTTTGCCGTCAAGCATCATTCTCGTCACGAATTTCGAAACCGTCTTGCTGTTGTATTTCGCGTCCGGCACAATCGGGCGGTTGACTGATTTCTTGTGTCTTCCCATTTTAATCCTCCATTATGCCTTCGGCTTTTTCGCGCCGTATTTTGAACGACCGCGCTTTCGGTCTTCTACGCCGAGCGCATCTTTCGTTCCGCGGATGATGTGATAGCGCACACCAGGAAGGTCTTTGACACGACCTCCGCGAACTAAAACCACCGAGTGTTCCTGCAAGTTATGTCCGATTCCCGGAATATATGCGGTAACTTCGATTCCATTGCTCAAGCGAACACGGGCAACTTTTCGCATCGCCGAGTTCGGCTTTTTAGGCGTAACGGTCATAACGCGCGTACAAACGCCACGTTTTTGCGGGCAAGACTCAAGTGCGGGGGATTTGGTCTTTTTCGTAACCGATTTACGCCTCTGTCTAATCAATTGGTTTATTGTAGGCATTCTTTCAAAACTCCTATTTTTACCGAGCAGCACCTCGGCGAATTTCAACCCAGCGCAATTTGCATTTTACAAAAAGCGCATTATAGTTTAACTAATTTTTTGCGTTTTAGTCAAGAGGATTCCCGACCAAAAGCGAAAAAATTGATATCAAACACTTCGCGCGAATCAGTCTTGCTCTTCGCCCATTTCAAGAGCGGCGGCCGCAGCTTCACGCTCGCGTTCTTCCTGCTCCTTGGCTTCAAGCTCTTTTTCGATGCGACGCTGTTCCAAAATTTCTTCCATCTGCGAGTCCAAATCTATGTCGCTGTCGTCATAGACTTTCACGCCACGATAATTCTTTATGCCTGTTCCCGCAGGAATCATGTGACCAATCGCGACGTTTTCTTTTATTCCATGCAATGAATCCGTAGAGCCGGAAATCGCGGCGTTTGTGAGAACGCGCGTGGTTTCCTGGAACGAAGCCGCAGAAATAAACGAATCCACATTGAGCGAAGCCTTCGTAATTCCCTGGAACATTGGGCGGCCGATTGCCGGCTGTCCGCCATCCGCAATCACGCGGGCATTTTCTTCGTGGAATCGATATTTGTTCACCTGCTGACCAAAGATGAAAGACGTGTCGCCGACGGCAACAATTTCCACTTTGCGCAACATTTGGCGCACGATAATTCCGATGTGCTTGTCATTGATGCTTACGCCTTGCGCACGATAAACTTGCTGGATTTCGTCCATCAAATAATTTTGAAGCGCGTTTTCGCCCAAAATCGCAAGAATGTCGTGGGGACTTGGCTGTCCATCGCAAAGCGGCTCGCCCGCCTCGATTTTGTCGCCGTCGCGAACAAGCATGCGCTTGGACATAGGAACAAGGTGCTCGAAAACTCGGCCATACTTGTCTTCAACGGTGATGACGCGCTTGCCCTTTTTGATGTCCTTGAATTTCACCGTGCCTGAAATCTGACTCAAGACGCTTGGTGAAGAAGGCTTGCGGGCTTCGAACAATTCCGAAACGCGCGGCAAACCGCCGGTGATGTCATCGGACTTCGCGGCTTCCTTGGGCATTTTCGCAATGATGTCGCCTTCTTTGATTGGCTGCTTGTCCTCAATTTCGGGCGGAAGTTCCGCGCCAGCAGGCAAGAAGTAGCTTCCCAATTCGTTTCCGGCTTCGTCCGTAATGTAAACTCGAGGCTGCTTTGTGTCCAAGTGGAGCGAGCTGATTTTTCGCGTCGTGTTTCCAGTCTGCTGGTCCACTTCTTCTTCCAGCGTAACTCCGGCTTGGATGTCTTCAAAATGAACGTAACCTGTCTGCTCCGCGATGATTGGCTCGGAATATGGATCGAGCAACGTTCCGATTACGGCATTGGCTTCCACAATTTGTCCCGTGAAAACTTGCATCGCAGAACCGTTCGCGATTTCGACCGCCTGATCGCTGCCGCAAAGATAAAGCATTTTGTCTTTGATGACAATGTGACCATTTTCTTTTGCGACGAATTTTGAATCCTTGCCGCCAATCAATTCCGTTCCCTTGAGAACGCGCGCATCGTCTTTGACCAAAAGTTTCGCACCTTTTTCGATTTCTGCGCGGTCGATTATGCGCGTAACAATCATTTTTCCTTTGCGAGTAAACAAAGCGTTTCCGTCTTTCTTTACAGAATTTCCTTCAATGTTTCCGATAATCGCGGGGAATTTGAGAACGATGTTATTGTCCTGAGTAACTTTCGAAGCCGCGCCACCCGCGTGGAACGTGCGCAAAGTAAGCTGAGTTCCAGGCTGACCAATCGACTGCGCGGCGACGATTCCCACCGCCTCGCCGATTTCGACGATTTTGTTTCGTGCCAAATTTTTTCCGTAGCATTTTACGCAAACGCCGTGCTTCGATTCGCAAGTAAGCACCGTTCGGAGTTTCACTTTTTCAACGCCGGCTTCTTCAATTTTTTTGGCAAGCTCTTCATCGATGTATTGATTCACGTCGCAAAGAATTTCGCCCGTAATCGGGTGAACCACGCGCTCAATCGTAAAATGTCCGACAATTCGGTCGGAAAGCCGCTCGGTAATTTCATCGCCGTCCTTGATGGCCGCGTAGTCGATTCCGTTTATCGTGCCACAATCTTCTTCGTTGATTACGACATCTTGCGCGACATCGACAAGGCGACGCGTCATATAACCTGCGTCGGCGGTTTTAAGCGCGGTATCGGAAAGACCTTTTCGCGCACCGTTTGTGGAAATGAAGAATTCGATGACCGAAAGTCCTTCGTAGAAATTCGAACGAACAGGAAGTTCAATGATGTCGCCATTCGGCTTTGCCATCAAACCGCGCATTGCCGCCAACTGCGAAATCTGCTTCGGCGAGCCGCGCGCGCCGGATTTTGCCATCATGTAGATCGTGTTGAATCCATCCTTGTCTTTCGCCAAATTGTCCATCATCAATTTTGTGAGGCTTTCGTTGGTGCGCTGCCAAATGTCGGTTACGCGATTATAGCGTTCGTCTTCCGTAAGCTGACCTTCCGAATAAAGGCGCACAATTCCTTCAACTTGCTCATTGGCCTTGGCAACCATTTCTTTCTTTTCGGGCGGAATCAAAATGTCGTCCATGGAAAGAGTCGCGCCATAGAACGTGGCGTTTTGATAGCCGACGGCTTTGATCGCGTCGAGCATTTTTATCGTGAGCCACGGACCTTTCTCATGGTAGACTTTTTCAATCATCGCGCGCAATTCTTTGTCGCCATATTGCCTGTTCACATAATTCACTTCGTCGGGCATCGCGTCGTTGAAAGCAAGCATTCCCGCAGTAGTTTCAATCAAGTCGCCTTTTTTGAAGTCGGGATCTTTCGCGGCATCCACAACAAGCGCGTCTTTTGGAGCGGGAACTTTGATGCTCGCCTGCCATTCAATGTTGCCGCATTCGGCAGCCATTCGCACTTCATCGGCGGAAGAAAATCGCTTTCCTGTACCACGCGCGTTGGGCTTGACGGAAGTCATATAGTAGATTCCCAAAACCATGTCCTGAGAAGGATAAACGATTGTATTTCCGTTCGCGGGGTCGAGCAAGTTTCGCGCCGAAAGCATCAATGTCCAACATTCCATTTGCGCTGCCTGAGTGAGCGGAACGTGAATTGCCATTTGGTCGCCGTCAAAGTCCGCGTTGAACGCTTTGCAAGCGAGCGGATGCAATTTGATTGCCTTGCCTTCCACCAAAACCGGCTCGAACGCCTGGATTCCCAAGCGGTGCAAAGTCGGCGCGCGGTTCAGCATGACTGGATGCTCACTCACAACTTCGTCCAAAACGCTGAAAACTTCGGGAGCTTCCTGTTCCACAAGAAGTTTCGCCTTTTTCAAATTGAAAACGACTTCCTTGTCCATCAAGCGTTTCATAATGAACGGCTTGAAAAGTTCAAGCGCCATTTTCGTGGGAAGTCCGCACTGCCAAAGTTTCAATTCAGGTCCAACAACGATAACGGAACGTCCAGAATAATCGACGCGCTTTCCGAGAAGATTTTGGCGGAAACGTCCCTGCTTTCCCCTTATCATGTCGCTGATGGATTTGAGCGGACGATTCGACGCGCCTTTTACGATTCGCTTGCGCTTTGAATTGTCGAACAAAGAATCCACGGCTTCCTGCAACATTCGTTTTTCGTTGCGAATGATGATGTCGGGAGCGGAAAGCTGCAAAAGCCTTTTGAGACGATTGTTGCGGTTGATTACGCGGCGATACAAATCGTTCAAGTCGCTCGTCGCGAAACGACCGCCGTCCAACTGAACCATCGGGCGCAATTCAGGCGGCATCACAGGAACGACATCCAAAATCATCCATGAGGCCTTGTTCCCTGACGAGCGGAAATTTTCCACGATTTCGATTCGCTTCAAAAGACGCTTGTCGCTTTTCGCGCCTTTTTCAATCATTTTAGCGCGGAGTTCCGAAGCGAGCGCGTCCAAATCCAAGCCGTCCAAAAGCGTCTTTATCGCTTCCGCGCCCATGCCCGCCGTAAACGAGCCGCCGTAGCGTTCCTGCGCTTCGCGATATTCGTCTTCGTTGAGAAGCTCCATTTTTTTGAGATCTGTGTCGCCCGCATCTATGACGATGTATTTTTCATAATACAAAACGCTTCGCAAAGCGGCCACTTGCAAATCAAGCAAAAGTCCCATTCGGCTTGGAACGCTTCTGTAATACCAAATGTGGCTCACAGGCGCGGCCAATTCTATGTGACCTGTGCGCTCGCGACGCACTTTGAAATGAGTGACTTCAACGCCGCAGCGATCGCAGATTATGCCCTTGTACCGAATCGACTTGAACTTTCCGCAATAGCATTCCCATTCCTTTGTAGTGCCGAAAATGCGCTCGCAAAAAAGTCCTTCGCGCTCGGGGCGCAATGTGCGATAATTTATCGTTTCGGGTTTTTTCACCTCGCCATAAGACCACGCGCGAACAGCGTCGGGCGACGCGAGTTTTATTTTTATGCTGTCAAAATCCTGAATATCACGCATTGATATTTTCCTCCGTTAATTTCCAACGCAAACTGTGTTCAAAACAAGCGACTATATTCAGCCACTTGTTTCAAACATCCTGAAAATCCAACAATTAAAATCCGGCCATTCCGAAAGACAAAGCCGTGCCTTTACACTTCCTTATCAAATCCAGAAGCCGCCTTGTCAATCAATTCTTGGTCGCGTTCAGTGAGCGCAATTTGCTTGCCCTTTGCATCATAAATAGTAAAATCCAAAGCCAAGCCGCGCAATTCCTGCACCAAAACGTTGAATGATTCGGGAACTCCCGCCGGCGTGGAAGGCTCGCCTTTTACGATCGCTTCGTAAACTTTGGAACGGCCGTTCATGTCGTCGGATTTGATTGTCATCATTTCCTGCAACGTGTTCGCCGCGCCATACGCTTCCAACGCCCACACTTCCATTTCGCCGAGACGCTGGCCGCCGAACTGCGCCTTTCCACCGAGCGGCTGCTGCGTAACCAAAGAATAAGGTCCTGTGGAACGCGCGTGCATTTTGTCGTCAACCAAGTGATGGAGTTTCATATAGTAAATTACGCCGACGAAAATCGGATTTACGAAAGGCTCGCCGGTGCGTCCGTCGCGGACAACCTGCTTACAATCCTTGGAAAGCCCCGCTTCCTCAAGCTTTTTGGCAATCTGCTCCTGGCTCGGCGACTGGAAAACCGGCGATTCGAAGAATTGTCCCAAATATTTTCCGGCAATTCCCAATTCCGATTCCATAATCTGTCCGATGTTCATTCGCGAAGGAACGCCAAGCGGATTCAAGCAAACGTCAAGCGGAGTTCCGTCTTCCAAATACGGCATGTCCTCTTCGGGAAGGATTCGCGAAACGACACCTTTGTTTCCGTGGCGGCCGGCCATTTTGTCGCCCTCGCGAAGTTTTCGCTTGTTGGCAATCATCACTTTTACAACCTGATCAACGCCCGGATTGAGATCGTCGCCTTCGCTGCGCTTGAGCCGCTGGATGTCGATTACAACGCCTTCCACGCCGTGCGGAACGCGCAAAGATGTGTCGCGCACTTCTTTCGCCTTTTCGCCAAAAATTGAATTGAGCAATTTGAATTCGGGCGTGGTTTCGGCCTCGCTTTTTGGCGTGACTTTTCCCACCAAAACATCGCCAGAACGAACTTTCGCGCCAATGCGAATGATTCCTTCCGCATCCAAATTGTCGAGATTCTTTTCGGCGGTGTTCGGAACATCGCGCGTGATTTTTTCAGGTCCGAGCTTCGTTTCACGAATTTCCGTAGAAAATTCCTTGATGTGAATCGAAGTATACATATCTTCTTTTACAATGCGCTGACTGATGAGAACGGCATCCTCGTAATTGTAGCCGTTCCACGGAACGAATCCAACGAGAATGTTTCGACCCAAAGCAAGTTCGCCGTTAAATGTCGCAGGTCCGTCGGCAATCACCGCGCCAGCATCGACTTTTTCGCCCACTTCGACTGTCGGACGCTGATGGTTGCAAGTGTCGTTGTTCGTGCGCTGATATTTGAGAAGCGGATATTCGTCAATTTCGCCGCGCTTCGCGCCTTCGGGCTTTATCGAAACACATTCGCTCGTAACTTTGACCACTTCGCCCGCGCGAGCGGCTTTCACCAAAACGCCGGAATCGTAGGCGCATTTTTGCTCCATTCCAGTGCCGACATAAGGCGGCTCGGGGAACAAAAGCGGCACTGCCTGACGCTGCATGTTGCAGCCCATCAAAGCGCGGTTTGCGTCGTCGTGCTCAAGGAACGGAATCAACGCGGCGGAAACAGAAATTACTTGGCGCGGAGAAACGTCCATATATTGAACGTCTTTCGGCGAACGAGTGGTATAGTCGCCGCGTCTTCGGCATGAAATCATATCCGTGGCGAACGAACCGTCGTTTTTCATTCCTTCGCTTACTTGGCCGATGTAATATTTGTCTTCGTCCATCGCCGAAAGATATTCGATTTTGTTCGTCGCCTTGCCTTTTTCGATTTTACGATAAGGCGCTTCCAAAAATCCGTATTCGTTGACGCGCGTGTAAATCGCGAGCGAGACGATAAGTCCGATGTTCGGGCCTTCCGGTGTCTCAATCGGGCACATTCGTCCGTAATGCGAATAGTGAACGTCGCGCACTTCAAATCCTGCCCGGTCGCGGGAAAGACCGCCCGGTCCGAGCGCGTTCAAGCGGCGTTTGTGCGTGAGTTCCGCAAGCGGATTGATTTGGTCCATGAATTGCGAAAGCTGAGACGAGCCGAAAAATTCTTTTATCGCCGCGATAATCGGCTTGGAAGAAATCAAATCCTGAGGCTTTATCGTTTCGTTGTCTTTCGCGCCCATTCGCTCTTTGGCAATTCGTTCCATTCGAGCGAACGAAGTTTTGATTTGATTCGTCATCAATTCGCCGACGCTTCGGATGCGGCGGTTTCCCAAATGGTCGATGTCGTCGCGCGCCTCTTCGCCGATGTAAACTTTGATGAGGAATTTCATCGTGTTCGTGATGTCCTCTTTCGTGAGAACTGTGTCGTCCTTCGGCGGATTGTAGTCGAATTTTTTGTTGAGCTTGTAGCGTCCCACACGTCCCAAATCATAGCGGCGCGACGTGAAGAACATCGAATTCAAATCCTTTTCGGCATTTTCCACGGTAATCGGCTCGCCAGGCAAAAGCACGCTGTAGACTGTGCTCAAAGCCTCTTCTTTTGTCGGCTCGTCGCTTTCCGAACCTTCCTTGGCGTACTTGATTTCCTCGCGCTCAAAGCAATTTATGATGATTTCAGAATCAAGCGAAGAATTCCTTTCGTCCTTGTTTTCGGGATTTTTGCGGCTGTCAAATTTGATTACTTGAATTTCCTTGATTCCGTTGGCAATCAAATCGTCGATGTCGTGCGGATGAAGCCGCGCACCAGCCGGGAAAAGTTTTTTCTCTTCGCCGGAATCCGAGTCCTTGACAAAAACCGCCTTGGACAAAATGCGATTCACCAAGCCTTCGCGCGTGGCGGCATTGTCCTTCACAGAAGCCTTTTCAGTATCATAGAAAACATCGATGATTTCTTCGCGGCTTTCAAATCCGAGCGCGCGCAGGAAAATCGTTCCGAGAATTTTTTTCTTTCGGTCGATTTTGGCGAAAATCAATTCCTTTTTTTGGTCGATTTCAAATTCCAGCCACGAGCCTCGGTACGGAATGATGCGACTCGCCCAAACGCCCTTGTCGTGATTGAAAATTACGCCAGGCGAACGGTGAATCTGCGAAACGACGACGCGCTCCGCGCCATTTATAACAAAAGTTCCACGCGGCGTCATGAGCGGAATGTCGCCCATGTAAATGTCTTTTTGCAAGATTGCGCCCGTGTCTTTGAAATTCAAATTTATTCGCGCCTTGAGCGGAACGGAATAAGTCAAGCCTTTTTGCTTGCATTCCAATTCAGAGAATTTGTTTTCGGATTCATCCAAAGTGTAGGATTCGAATTCCAAAGACATATCGCCGTTCGCGCTTTCAATTGGAAAAGTGGAAAGAAAAGCTTCCTGCAAGCCCTGATTTTCCAGCGGCTCGCCTTTGTCCAATTTTTCTTTTTGAAGGAAATATTCATACGATGAAGTTTGAATATCGATTAGATTTGGGACATCCATCGAAGACTTGATGTCCTTGCCGTAATATTTACGGTTGATTGTCCGGCTTTTTGCGAACATTTTTTCCCCTAAAAAAGCGTGGCGCGGTCAAAATCTCCGCTACATGAGGAAACTCCTCACAGCACGAAAGATTCCGCCGCGAACTTCGCTCGTTCTGTTCCAATTTTTAGAACAAATTCAATTATTTTTTTAAATTGTCGAGCCTTCCGCAAGGCGAAAAGCCCGATACGATTTTCGCAATAATTCGCAAGCGGCGCGGAAAAATCATGCCACGCCAAATGCGAATTTTCTTGAAACCGTATTATTTCTTGGAAGCCTTTCCGCCGGCGGCTTCGATATCGGCAATCCACTTGTCGGCATCGGCCTTGCTCAAGCCTTCCTTGATGACTTTCGGCGCGCCTTCCACCAAAGCCTTCGCTTCGCCCAAACCGAGGTTTGTGAGAGCCTTGACTGCTTTAATGACTCCGATTTTCTTGGCTGCGTCAAAACTGTCCAAAGAAACTGAGAATTCGGTCTGCTCTTCTGCGGGCGCGCCAGCGGCGGCGGCTCCAGGAGCGGCGGCGACAGCAACAGCGGCTGTTACACCGAATTTTTCTTCCATCGCCTTTACCAATTCTGAGGCTTCCAGAACTGTCATTGACGCAATCGCGTCCAAAATCTGTTCGTTTGTTAATGCTGCCATTGTCTTCTCCATAAAAAATTAATTTCATGCCGCACAAGCGGCGCGAGGAACAAGTCCCGATATTTACGCGGACAGTCAGCAGCGAACGAAGCCTGACCGCGTTTGGAACAACGAAAATTCGTTGCCCCGGAATTTCGCCGAGCAAAACGCAGGCAAAATTCAATTTTAAATTTAAGCCTGAGGCGCAGCCTCGGCAGCCGGAGTTTCCGCGGCGACGGGAGCACTTGCATCAGCCGCAGGTGCAGTCTCCGTTTTTGGGGCTTCAGCAGGAGCGGCTTCCGCTTTTGGAGCAGGCGCGCCGCCTTCCTTTTCCAGCTTTTCAACGTAAGCCTGCAACGTGGCGGCGAGTTTTTGCGCCGGTCCATTGATCGCAGACATAAGCATCGCGATAAGCTGATTTTTGCCAGGAACTTTCGAATACGCTTCGGTTTTCGCCGCATCGTAAATCTCTTTGTTCACCAACGCGCCTTTGATTTTGAGCGCGGGCACTTCCTGTGCGAAATCATACAAAATCTTCGCCGTTTCGTTGGAATCCTGCTTTGCCATCGCGATGGCAGTAGGTCCTTTGAGGTATTCGGACACGTTCGCAGCGTCCATTCCCTCGAAAGCGATGCGCGCGAAGTTATTTTTGATAACTTTTACAACGCTGTCTTTTTCGCGGAGTTTGTCGCGCAATCTCGTAATTTGCTCGACAGTCATGCCGCGATATTCGGTAAAGATAAAGTCGTTGTATTCGCCGAGAGTTTTTTTGGCGGCCTCAATCGCGGCGGTTTTCGCCGGCTGGATTTTTTTTGCAAGCATTGCCATATTCTACTCCTCGTCCTTGTATTTGACCCAAACTCCAGGCCCCATCGAAGAACTCACTGAAATCGTCTTGATGTAATCCGCTGAAGCATCGGAAGGCTTTTTGCGCTCAATTTCGGCGATCAAAGCGTCGATGTTCTGCTGCAATTTTTCGGCATCCATCGAAACTTTTCCCACCGCAATGTGAACGATGCCCGTCTTGTCGGCGCGATATTCTGTGCGACCTTTTTTAAGCTCGCCAATCGCGGCAACGATGTCGTTCGTAACAGTGCCAGTTTTCGGATTCGGCATCAAGCCTTTGCGTCCCAAAACCATACCCAAGCGTCCGACATCTTTCATCATATCGGGAGTGGCGACGGCGATGTCAAAATCAAGCCAACCGCCCTTCACCTTTTCGATGTAGTCGGCAGCACCGGCATAAGCCGCGCCTGCATCCAACGCTTCCTGAACGCGATCTTCTTTGCAGAAAACCAAAACTTTCTTTTCGTCGCGGAATTGATTCGGAAAAACCAAAGTGTCGCGGACAGTCGCGTTTTTGGGCAATTTGAGCAAAACGTGCGCTTCCACAGTTTCGTCAAAATTCGTATACTTCATGTCCTGAACCATTTTGCAGGCTGTGGGAACATCGTATTTTTTTGTCAAATCATATTTGGCCGCCGACGCGCGGTATTTTTTTCCGTGTTTCATTTAGGCCTCCACCTCAACGCCCATGCTTCGCGCCGTTCCAGCCACGATTTTCTTCGCGGCTTCAAGGTCGTTCGCGCTAACGTCGGGCATTTTTGTTTTCGCGATTTCTTCAAGCTGCGCCGCAGTGAGTTTGCCCACTTTGTCGCGGAGCGGATTCGCGGAACCCTTTTCCAATTTGAGCGCTTTTTTAATCAAAACCGCCGCCGGGGGAGTTTTGAGAATGAATGTGTAGGATTTGTCTTTGTAGACTGTAATCACGACAGGGATGATGAGCCCTTTTTCCATACTTTTTGTACGGTCGTTGAATTCCTGCACAAATTTCGGAGCGCTCACGCCATGCGGTCCAAGAGCAGGACCAATCGGAGGAGCCGGTGTCGCCGCGCCCGCAGGGCATTGCAGTTTGATGACAGCGGTTACTTCTTTCTTTGCCATTTTTTACTCCTAAATTTGGTGTTAGCGGAAAGTCCTCTTCCAACGGACGGTTGCTTTCCTCCCAAAAATGAGCGGCTTTCGCCACCCTAACCGCGCATTTGGCAAAACGCGCGGAATTTTTGTCATTTTACAGATTTTTCGACCTGAGTCATGCTCACTTCCACAGGAGTGGCGCGTCCGAAAATCTGCACGTTCACGGTAAGTTTGTCCTTGCCGTCCTCGATTTTTTCGACAGTGCCTTCAAACGTGGCGAAAGGACCTTCCATGATTTTGACGACATCGCCGACGGCATAACTTTGCTTGACGCGAACGACTTTTTCGCCCTTGATTTCGCCGGCACGCGCTAGCATTCTCTTGGCTTCTTCGACAGGAATCGGGCGCGGACGCTCGTTCGGCTTTGTGCCGACAAATCCATTCACGCCCTGAATTCGGCGGATTTTCGCGCAAGTGTCTTTCCAGCCCAAATCCGGCAAATCCAATTCCATCATGACATAACTTGGAAGAATTTTCGTTTTTCGGACTTTTTTCTTGCCGTCTTTGATTTCGACGACTTCTTCTTCGGGAACTTTGATGCTTTTTACGACATTGGAATCAAGATCGCCAGTTTCCAACATATGCTGAATCGTGCGCGAAATTTTCGCCTCATAAGCCGCGTATGTTTGAAGAATGTACCAAGCACTCGCCATAATCTTTCCTTATTTCATCAAAAGACGGAAAAGCTCGGTAAAGCCAAGATCCAACGCGCCCAAAATCACAGCGACTATAATAGTGGAAATCAGCACGACTCTGACGCTGGACAAAACATAGTCCCGCGTCGGCCATGACACCAACTTAAGTTCGCGGACGCAATCTTTGAAAAAACCAAAAACTTTTGCCATAAATTCCTCAAAAAACAGGGCGGGCAGGACTTGAACCCGCGACAGCCGGTTTTGGAGACCGGTGCTCTACCAACTGAACTACCGCCCTAAATATTTCTACCGCTTTCACGGAGAAAATCCTAAAAATGTTCTCGAAACAAAATTATTTTACTTTTGTTTCCTTGTGGAGCGTGTGCTTGCGATCGAACGGGCAATATTTGTTCAATTCCAATTTGCCCTGGATATTCTTGCGATTTTTGTAAGTCGTATAATTTCTGCGCTTGCACTCAGTGCACTGCAACGCGATGATTTCCACCGCTCCCTTTTTCTTGCTTGCCATAAAAAACTCCTATAACAAATTTTAAAGCCCCCGTGCGGGATCGAACCGCAGACCTCAGCCTTACCATGGCTGCGCTCTACCGGCTGAGCTACAAGGGCGAAAACGCAAAGCAAAACGACGCGATTCTGCGCCGATTTTGAGTGTTTTATGATTTTACAGAAAATCCGCAATAGTGTCAAGAGATTTTTTTTGTTTTTAAGCAGATTTTTTCACTAAAATTTAAGAATGAAATCGCGATTTTTGAGTTGAATTTCGCAACGTAAAAAATCTCGCACTCGAACTTTCATTTCTTGCGAAAATCTGATATACTTTTTTTATGGATTTCGAATTTCTCGTGCAAAACATAATGGATTCCTACAAGGAAAATGGCGGCGTGAATCGTGCGGGTGCGGAAAATTTGCCGAACCGCGCGAATGTTGTGGCCGCGCTCAGCGACTTGCAGGCTTTGATTTTTCCGGGCTTCAAATACGAAGAGCAAATCACCGAAGAAAATTTGCGCTACATCACCGGGCGGCACATCAATAGAATAATTTCGATTCTTACGACGGAAATCCAAAAGGCACTTTTGCGCGTGGTGATTGTCGCTCGTCAAAATGAAAATTCGGACAGCGAACTGCACGAAAGGCAATTCAAAAATTCGCATTGCTTCAAATTGGCGCAAAAAGCCGTGGAAACTTTGATCGCGGAAATTCCCGCGCTTCGCAAAAAAATACAAATGGACGCAAACGCAATTGTCCAAGGCGATCCTGCGGCGCGTTCGCTCGGCGAAGTGATTTTGTCGTACCCGGGGCTTGAAGCAATTTTGATTTATCGAATCGCGCACTTTCTTTACAAAAATGGAATTCCGCTCATTCCGCGAATAATGACCGAACATGCTCACGGCAAAACTGGAATCGACATTCATCCGGGAGCCGAAATCGGCGAAAGTTTTTTCATCGACCACGGAACTGGAATTGTAATCGGCGAGACTGCCGTAATCGGAAAAAATGTTCGCATCTACCAAGGCGTAACGCTCGGCGCGCTTTGCCTGAAAAAAGATTTGCAAAACAAAAAACGCCATCCCACAATTCAAGACGACGTGACAATTTATTCCGGCGCGACGATTTTGGGCGGCAAAACTATAATCGGCAAAGGCTGCACAATCGGCGGAAATACGTGGATTGTAAAGTCAATTCCCCCCGGCACGTATTATGAGAACAGTTAAAACCGAATGCACAAATAGTGCATTCGGTTTTAGTCTACAGTTTGCGTTGCAAACTTGTATTATTTGTTGGACTCGTATTTTTTCACTACATAGGTATAAGTGCCTAATGTGCCCAAATTTACCGAATATGTTATGACGGTATGATCTGTTACGGGCTTGTCGCTGTTGGAAGTGCTGGGATCTCCCGGAACAAATTTGCTGCTTATTTGACGCACTGTTCCCTTTCCAGTCGTTTCCTCAATCGTTACCGTTATCGTGTCGCCATTATTCAAAGAATCCTTGTTTCCGCTGGTTTCCCATTTTCCTTTGATTTCATTGACACTGTTAGGTTTTTGCGCTACCAGTTTGCCATTAGAACTAAGATCTATATTACTATATGGTGCACCATTGTTGCGACCGTCAAGTATTGCGACTCGATTGCCGCTTCCGCCGCCGCCAAACATCGAGCCGACAAGGTCTCCAACGCTTACGCATGAAGTCATGCAAGCGAGTCCCAACACAGTGGCGAAAACCGCCACACTTTTGCAAATCTTTTTCATGATTTGTCTCCTTATTGAAAATAAAAATGATGTGCCATTATACCGTATAATGGGGGGGGGTAGGTCAAGTGGATTTTTTGAAA
>CAMWIU010000001.1 GCA_947174385.1 uncultured Treponema sp. | reverse complement strand
CCCTAGGGGAAAGGCTTTTCCCCAAATATGCTGTTTACAAAATGTGCTGCTTCAAAAAAACTTGACAACGCTCGGGCCTTTGTGTTAGAATAAAAGATATTCTATTAAAAATCAAATTTTTCTCAATTTGGAGGTTTTATGAAATTCGGCTTCTTTGATGATAAGAATCGTGAGTATGTAATTACAACTCCGCAGACTCCTTATCCTTGGATTAATTATTTGGGAAATGAAAAATTTTTCTCGCTTTTTTCAAACACGGCCGGCGGCTATATGTTTTATACCGACGCTCGTCTGCGCCGCATCACGCGCTATCGATACAATGACGTTCCGCTTGACACGAACGGACGCTATTTTTATATCAAGGACGGAAAGACCATTTGGAATCCGGGATGGCAGCCCACGAAAACAAAGCTTGATTCCTACGAATGCCGCCATGGTTTCGGCTATTCGAAAATTTCTTCCAAAAAGAACGACGTAAAAGCCGACGTGCTTTACATGGTTCCGAACGGCGAGAATTGCGAAATCGAAATGCTCACGCTCAAAAATGAAGGCAAGGCGGAAAAGTCGCTTTCGCTCGTTTCGTTCGTCGAATGGTGCTTGTACAACGCTTCGGACGACTGCCAGAATTTCCAGCGCAATTTTTCCACCGGCGAAGTTGAAATCGAAGGCAGCGCGATTTATCACAAAACCGAATACCGCGAAAGAAGAAATCATTTCGCATTCTATTCTTGCTCGGAAAAACTCGACGGCTTCGACACCGACCGCGAGACTTGGATGGGCTTGTACAATTCGTTCGCGAATCCGCAAACCGTCGTAAAAGGTGAAAGCGGAAATTCCGTGGCGGACGGCTGGTCGCCGATCGCGTCTCATCGCGTCAATGTGAATTTGAAGCCCGGCGAAGAAAAGACCGTGATTTTCATTTTGGGCTATGTCGAAAATGCGAACGAAAAAAAATGGCTTTCCAAAGCCGAGGCGGAAAAGGCCGTGAAAAAAGGCTTGCTCCGCACGAACACCGCGAGCGGCATCATCAACAAGGAAAAGGCCTACGAAATCCAAAAGAAATTCAACACGAAGTCAAAGGTCGAAAAATCGTTCAAAGAATTGAAGGCTTTTTGGGACGAAATCATGTCGCACTTTACGCTAAAGACCGGCGATGAAAAACTTGACAGAATGGCGATTTGGAATCAATATCAATGCGTCGTCACTTACAATTTCGCGCGCTCGGCTTCGTACTTTGAAAGCGGAATCGGCCGTGGAATGGGCTTCCGCGACACTTCGCAGGACATGCTCGGCGTGGCGCACCAATTGCCGGCAAAGCGCATCCGCGAAAGGCTTTTCGATGTTGCGGCGACTCAGTTCGAAGACGGCTCGGCCTACCATCAATTCCAGCCGCTCACGAAGCGCGGAAACGCCGACATCGGCTCGAACTTCAATGACGATCCGCTTTGGCTCGTGCTGGGAGTCGGACGCTATATTTGCGAGAGCGGCGACAAGGCTTTCTTGAACGAAATGGTTCCGTTCGACAACAGCGAAACGAACAAAGCCTCGATGTACGAGCATTTGAAACGTTCGTATCGATACATCACGACTCACATCGGACCGCACGGACTTCCGCTGATTGGTCGCGCCGACTGGAACGACTGCTTGAATTTGAACTGCTTTTCGATGAATCCGAACGATTCGTTCCAAACATGCACGAACAAAGAAGGCAAGAACGCAGAATCCGTGATGATTGCCGAAATGTTCGTCTATGTTACGCCAGATTACATTGCGATGTGCAAAATGCAGGGCGACGAAGCCGAAGCAAAATTCGCCGAAGACGCTTGCAAAAAAATGGAAAAGGCGATTTGCACGGCGGGCTGGGACGGCGAATGGTATGTTCGCGCCTACGATGATGCCGGAAGAAAAGTCGGCTCGAACGAATGCGAACACGGAAAAATTTTCATCGAATCGCAGGGTTTCGGAACGATGGCAAAAATCGGCGCGGACAAAGGCTATCCGCAAAAATCTTTGGACAGCGTGAAAAAATATCTCGATTCGAAATACGGAATTTGCATTTGCTGGCCGGCTTATCAGGATTACCACATCGAATTGGGCGAAGTTTCTTCGTATCCGCCGGGATACAAGGAAAACGGCGGCATTTTCTGCCACAACAATCCGTGGGTCATCATCGGCGAAGTTGTGAACGGTCGTCCGCAAGATGCTTTCGAACATTACAAGAAAATCGCGCCGGCGTGGGTGGAAGAATTCAGCGAGATTCACCGCACCGAGCCTTATGTCTACAGCCAAATGATCGCGGGCAAAGAGGCGCGGCGGCAAGGCGAAGCGAAAAACAGCTGGCTTACAGGAACTGCCGCCTGGAACTTCGTGACGCTTTCGCAATATCTGTGCGGAATCCGCCCGAGCTACGAAGGTCTGGTGATTGAGCCGCGCCTTCCGAGCCACGTCAAAAAAGCCAAGATTACTCGAAAATTCCACGGCGTGGAATACAAGATTTCCGTGGAAAACAAAAAGAACGATGGCGAAGTGACGCTTTCCGTTACGAGCGGAAACGCCAAAGTCAACGGAACGACAGTAAAAGTGGCGAACGGCGAAAAGGAAGTCAGCGTCAAAGTCGTAGTCGGATAATTGCAATTTTGTAAATTTGCGATTTAAATTTCAGCCTTTCAAGTTCATTCCTTGAATTTGAAAGGCTTTTTTTGTGCGATTTTCGGGCTAGACATTCTTTGCTTTTTCGTGGTAAAATATTTAATCAAAATCTTGCGCAAAATTGGAGAAAATATGAGAAGAGTCGTTGTGACGGGTTTGGGCGCGGTAACTCCGCTCGGAAATTCCGTGGATGAAACTTGGAAGAACATCAAGGCGGGCAAAAGCGGCATCGAAAAAATCACGCTTTTCGATGCGTCCGAATACAAAGTTCAAGTGGCGGGCGAAGTGAAGAATTTCGACATCGCCGATTTTGGCGTGGATTCGAAAGAAGGGAGAAAAATGGCCCGCTTCACGCAATTTTTGGTGGCGGCGAGCGCGCAAGCCATCAAGGATTCCGGCTACGACAAGGAAAAGCTTGCCGGCGAAAAAGTCGGAATGATGATTGGAAACGGAATCGGCGGATTTGATGTCATCGAGGCGGCGTTCAAAAAATATTTCGAGCCGGGCGCGGGCGTCACTCGCATTCCTCCGCTTTCCGCTCCCGAATTCATTCCGAACGAAGGCGCGGCAAACGTCAGCATGCTTTACGGAATCGAAGGTCCTTGCTGGACTTTGGCGACGGCTTGCGCGAGCGGCACGGACGCTTTGGGAAACGCGCTTGATATGGTTCGAAGCGGCCGCGTGGACATTTGTCTTTCGGGCGGAACTGAAGCCACGATCACGGGATTCGGCATCGGATGCTTTATGGTGCTCAAGGCGCTCTCTTCGCATTACAATGACGATCCGCACAAAGCCAGCCGACCGTTCGACAAAAATCGCGACGGATTCGTGATGGGCGAAGGAAGCGCGGTTTTGGTTTTGGAAGAATTGGAACACGCAAAAAAGCGCGGCGCGAAAATCTATGCCGAATTCGCAGGCTATGGAGCTTCGAGCGATTCTTATCACATCACCGCTCCGCTCCCAGACGGAACTGGCGGCGCGAAGGCAATCACGCGCGCTTTGGAAGATGCCGGCCTCAAGCCCGAAGAAATTCAATATTACAACGCGCACGGAACTGGAACGCATGCCAATGATTCGGGCGAAACGAAAATGGTAAAACTCGCGTTCGGCGAGCATGCCAAAAATTTGAAAATTTCTTCAACAAAAAGCATGACGGGGCACATGATTGGCGCGGCCGGCGCAATCGAGGCTTTGTTCTGCATCAAGGCAATCAACGACGGATTTTTCCCGCCCACAATCAATTTGGACGAGCCTGACGTGGAAGGCGGCTGCGATTTGGACTACGTTCCGAACGTCGGACAAAACGGCACAATCAATGCGGCGGCTAGCGCGTCGTTGGGATTCGGCGGACACAATGGCTGCGTAATTTTCAAAAAATACGAAGAATAAAATTAGGAGAAAATATTATGATTATCACACCAAAAATCAGAAGTAGCATTTGCATCAACGCGCATCCGATTGGCTGCGCCAAAGACACGGAACGCCAAATCGAATATGTGAAGGCGCAAAAGCAAAAGCGCGGAATCAAGTCCGCATCGGAAGGCGGCAAAGGTCCGAAAACAGTTTTGGTTTTGGGCTGCTCCACGGGCTATGGACTTGCCAGCCGAATTGCGGCGGCGTTTGAATACGGCGCGAACACAATCGGCGTTTCGTTTGAAAAGGAAGCCACCGAAACAAAGGGCGGCACTCCGGGCTGGTACAACAACAAGGCGTTCGACAAGGCGGCGCAAAATGCCGGCCTCAAATCGATTACGCTAAATGGCGATGCATACAGCAACAAAATGCGCGAGGATGTAATCGAAGAAATCAAAAAAATGGGCGGCAAAATCGATTTGCTCGTGTATTCTTTGGCAAGCCCTGTTCGCAACGATCCCGAAAAAATCGATCCTGCCACTGGCGCGCCGGTAATGTACAAATCAGTAATCAAGCCGATTGGACAAACCTACGGCGGACGATGTTTGGATTTTATGGCGGAAAAACTCACCGAATCAAGCGCAGAGCCCGCGAATCAGGCGGAAGTTGAAACGACGGTGAAAGTCATGGGCGGCGAAGACTGGCAGCTTTGGATTGACGCATTGAGCGCGGCGGGCGTTTTGTCGCAGGGATTTTGCACGGTGGCATATTCGTACATCGGGCCTTCTTTGAGTCATCCGATTTATCGCGACGGAACAATTGGTCAGGCGAAAAAGCATTTGGAAAAAACCGCCCGCAATTTGGACGAGCAACTCAAAAAATCCGTGGGCGGCTCGGCTTACGTTTCCGTGAACAAAGGCCTTGTCACTCGCTCAAGCGCGGTTATTCCAATCATCTCGCTTTACCTCGCGATTTTGTTCAAGATTATGAAAGCGAAAGGTTTGCACGAAGGTTGCGTCGAACAAATTGAGCGGCTTTTCGCCGAGCGGCTTTACACTGGCGCGGACGGCGCGATGGGCACAGTTCCTGTTGACGAAGAAAAACGAATCCGCATCGATGATTGGGAATTGCGCGACGACATTCAGGCGGAAGCCGCAAAAGCGATGGCGGCGGTGAACGACGAAAATGTGCGCGAATATTGCGATATTGAAGGCTACAAGCACGACTTTTTGGTAACGAACGGATTCGACGTGGAAGGCGTGGATTACGAAAAAGACGTTGCCAGAATGGATGTGATTGAATAAGTGAAAAATGTTTTTCGCGTGAGGGATGCGGAGGGCGCAAGTTCCGGACGACGCTTTTGGCGGCGGCCGGAATGAAGTGATAACGCAACCCGTAGCAGCCCGCCCCGCGCGCGATTTTTTCGCTTCGCTTCAAAACTCGCGCGCGGGGCACGCCCATATCATAACGAAGCAATTCGTTTTGCGCACTTGACTTTGTTTTGATTTTCGTGCATAATTTGGTATGCGCTTGGAAAAACGCCGGAATCCGCGCTTTGAAGTTTTGGGGCGCGTTCATTGCAAAGAACTTTCTCCTCTCAGCGGCAGTTTGCTCGATGTGAGTTTGCACGGTTGTAAAATATTTTATAACCTGCCCGTGACTGTCCGCCTTGAAGACGAATATGAAGTTGCGCTTCAGATTTCGGACAGCGAGGACGATTCCATCACTTTGATTTGCTGTCCTGCCTGGGTAAAAGAAGACAGCGGAAAAACTTCCGTGGGAATGTCCGTTTTGCGTTCGCCTGATTCCGAAAAATTCACAAAATATGTTTCGCGCCTGGACAAGAATTTCGGCGACGAAAAAAAATCCCAAAATCAAATCGTAGATTCTCAATGCCAGCTTCTGTAGAAAAAATTTCGGGGCGCGCGCTTTTGCCGTTCGAGGGCGCGGAAAATTTTCTAAAATCCGAACTTGCCGAAAGATTGAAAATCGATTTGCCTTGCGAAAATTTTGGCGAGTTGATTTATTTTAAAAATTTTCCGGAAAATTCTGCGGCGCAAAATTGCGAAAATTGCGATTTGAAAAAAAATATTTTTTTCGCGCGAGATCAAATGCTCGAGCCTTTTTTGCTGCGCTTTGAATCCATCGGCGAAGCGGCCGCCGCGCTGAAAGGCATTCAGCGGAATTGGGCTTCTTATCAATTTCAGTTTTTTCGCCGT
The DNA here is from genome assembly GCA_947174385.1 of uncultured Treponema sp. Taxonomy (GTDB): domain Bacteria; phylum Spirochaetota; class Spirochaetia; order Treponematales; family Treponemataceae; genus Treponema_D. The sequence goes on along the minus strand of CAMWIU010000001.1, from coordinate 45,857 downwards.
GCGGAATTGATTCAAAAAAAATTGCCTTACATAAATTTTTCGGCGCGATATTTTCCCGTGAAAATTCCTCGAAGCCCGATCGGGCTTTGGACGCTTTTGGACGAGCACATGATTTTGGCGAGCGCGAAAACTTCGAGCTTTTTGCCGGCGGGAAAAATCGTCTTCAAGGAAAATCACGTTGAGCCGCCGAGCCGCGCGTATTTGAAATTGCAGGAAGCCTTGGTGCTTGCGAACAATTTTTTCGGCGTGGAATTTCCAGGAGAAGGAACGCGATGTTTTGAATGCGGAGCCGCGCCTGGCGGATGGACTTGGGTTTTGGCGAATTTGGGCGCGAGCGTTCTTGCCGTGGATCGCGCGGAATTGGACGCGCGTTTGATGAAAAATCCATGCGTGGAATTTTTGGCACACGATGCGTTCACGCTTTCGCCCGAGCAAATCGGAAAATGCGATTGGGTTTTCAGCGACGTGATTTGCTATCCTGAGCGGCTTTTCGAATGGACGCAAGAATGGCTTGAAAGCGGCCTTGCGAAAAATATGATTTGCACGATAAAAATGCAAGGCGGAATAAATTGGGACGCGGTGGAAAAATTCGCCGCGATCGAAAACAGCCGCGTCGTCCACTTGAATTACAACAAGCACGAACTCACTTGGATTCATTGCGGAACTGCGACTTGACGTGTTTTTCGCAATCGCTACATTTTATTTGATGAATTCGGATTTTTCAAAAAGCAGTTGCACGAGGCGCGTTTTTATGGTACAATTAAAATTATGTCGATAATCCAGGCGATAAAAAATTTTTTCGAAAACATTTTCCATAGCAATTCGCCTGAAGTGCAAAAGCGAAACAAATTGCGAAAACTTGAATCCGAGCTTCGCATGCATCCTTCGGGAATTTACAAAGGCGATCTTTTGCAGCCGAATTTTGCCGAAGCGTTGCGAATTCTTTATATGAATTTGCGTCCGATTTCGAAAATCCTCGACAACACGATAACAAGCGGAGACGTGAAGCGCAACCGAAGTTTTGAGCAGGAACTGATTATCACGGGCTACAGCGACGAGGACAAGAAAATCCTTGAATCGCTTTCCTATGAAAATCGCCTGCAAGCCTTGAGCGGCGATTCCGAAATGAGCGAACACAAGGCGTTTGAATTGCAAAAGCACAATTTGGAAAAAGTGGTGGCGGATTTGAAAGAGCCGCAATTTTCCAAAATGGACGATGTGATTGCAAATCTCAAGCAACTTTCGGATTTGTGCCATTTCAATTTCATCACGCCGCTTCAATTGTTTGACGCAAGGTTTGCCAAGCATCACGACGAAGAGGATTTTGTTCCTGAATATCAGCCGCTGCCGCTTACTACGTTCGAAAATATTTTGATGGATCTTTATTATCTCACCGCAGATTTTCAAGTTACGATGCCGATGGGAAACGCGATTTTGGCTCTAAATCAGCTTTTGAACGATAAAGAAAATGATTTGCGCACGAAAAAGGAACTTTTGCAAAATCTGCGCAGGATTCGCGCCGTGCTCAAAAATCCGCTCGATGCCGAAACTTTGTTCAAGATTATTCGGCTTTCAAAAGGCGATCCGAATTTCGTTCCGCAAAAAGCGAGCTACGAAGAAAATGTCTGCAAAAAATTCGCCGAAAAGCTTCAGGAAAAATTTCAGTCCGACGAACTTCACATTCGCAACGAGCTGAAAAATTCTCAAGTCAAGCAGGAATTGTCGGAACTTTTTCCGGACGGAAAAATGGAAACGCTCATCGGCTATTCCAAGGAAACTATGGAAATCATCGCCAACAATTCGCCTTCAAATTTTATGTGGATTGTGCCGCTGCAAATCCTGAAAACTTTTCTCAAGATTTATTATGGCGAAAGTTTGCGCAATCTTTTGAACGACATAGTTGTGGAAGGTCTTTTCACGAATCCCACGAAGAAAAGCAATTTTTCGCAATTGGTTTATTCGCTCAATGACAGCACGAATTTGATTTCGCAATTTGAGAGCGCGTTTGGTGACGGTCAAAGATATAGCGTGGGCGTGATAAAAAGTTACATCAACGACAGTCACAAGGATTCGGATTTTGGAAGAAAGCTCACCGCGCTTATCGATTCCGCCAACAGCGAGGTGAAAGAAATCATTCAAAAAACCGCCACTTTGTTGAATGTGCTTCATTCCGATTTGGGTGACTTTTTGCAGGACGCGAAACGTTCTTCGAGCGAAATTATTACGAATTTGAAAAGCATTATGTTTTCTTCGAGGAATAGGGAAACGACTTCAATGCTTGAATTGCAATTTCCTCTTTGGAAAGTTTTCTTTGAAATTCTTAAAAACTATGTTATAATAAAAAAAGTGAAAAAAGAATAGTGGCCGTGGAATTTTGGTTGAGGAATGTTTGAAATTGTCGCTGGCAATTTTGAATTCGAAGTTTTAAGCGAACTTAATGCGACGCTTAATTTTGAAGGAAGAGAAATTATGGAAGAAAAAACCGAAATAGAAATTACTCCCGATTACGAAAAGCGTCTCTATGATTCGCAGCAACTTTTGGAAATTGCGCGCCTGCTTTGTTCTACGTTGGATTTTCCCGCGCTTGTCGAATCAATTCTTTATACTTGCATGAGCCAAATGCATGTTTTGGGCGCGGGCATTTTCGTGTTCGATGATGTGGAAAGCAACAATTTCATTTTGGGAACGAATTATACCGGAATGGATTTGGACAGCCAAATCGAATATGTCATTCCATACGATCATCCTTTGATTGAATTTTTGGCTCAAACAGGAAAAGTTTTTTCCGTGGCTGATTTGAAACTCGCACTGCCCAACGAAAGCCTTGAAGAAATTTATTCGCTCGAGCCTTCGCTGGTGGTGCCGCTTTTCCAAAAAAATCGAATCAATGGAATTCTGCTTTTGGCGGAACGAATGGATTTGGGACACGGCACGGATTACAGCGAATATGATGTGAGCCAAATCATAACGATTGCTTCTCTTGTTAGCATGGCAATCAGCAACGCCACGCTTTTGGAACGCTCTTCCACTGATATGATGACGCATTTGAAATTGAAATATTTCTTTTTCAATGTGCTTTCCGACAAGCTCGATCAGTCTATCGCGCAGAATTTGGAAGTGGGCGTGATTATGTTCGACATCGATCATTTCAAAAGTTTCAATGACACTTACGGACACGCTTGCGGCGACTATGTTTTGATTGCGGTTTCAAAAATCATCAGGTCGAGCATTCGCCAGCAGGATGTGGCGAGTCGTTATGGCGGTGAAGAATTCACAGTGATGCTTCCGAACACGGACAAGGACAACGCGCTCGCGGTTGCCGAACGAATCCGAAAGAATGTCGAAAAAATGGAAATTGTCTACGAAGGTCAATACATGCACGTTACAATTTCGGGCGGAGTTTCCGTTTATAAAGCCGACGTGAATCCTGTGAAAAGCGCGAAGGAATTGGTGGAGCAGGCCGACCAAGCCTTGTATGTTTCCAAAAATAGCGGCAGGAACAGAATCACTTTTGCTGACGAACAGATTCGAAGCAATGCCGCGTCCAGCGAATCTTCCGCGAAAGAAAAATAATTATGGGCAATATTTTACGCAAAAGGCTTCCTTACAATTTTTATTACGCCACGATAATTTTGGCTGCGATAAACGTGCTGGCGTTTATTTTTACGGGCTGCGGCAGAAATTATGATGCGTCGATGATTTTCGGATTGCAGCCGATTCTTTTCGTGCGCGAACATTATTATTGGCAGATTTTCACCTATATGTTCATGCACGGCTCGTGGATGCATTTGATCAGCAATATGTTCGGGCTTTTGGTTTTCGGAATAATTTGCGAAAGGAAAATCGGCTCGAACGAATTCTTGCTTTTTTACATTTTGTGCGGAATTGTCTGCGGCGCGTTTTCGCTCGCGCTTTATGTTTTGGGCGGCGTTTGGGGCGTGGTGCTTGTGGGCGCAAGCGGCGCGGTTTATTCGGTGCTTTTGCTTTTTTCTGTAATTTTTCCCACTTCGCGTGTTTTTATATTTGGAATTATTCCTGTGCCCGCGCCGCTTTTGGTTGTAATCTACGCCGGCATTTCGATTTATGACGAAATGTTCGGGCGGAATCAAGGCGTGGCGCATTTGACTCATTTGAGCGGATTTGTCGCCGCATGGATTTATTGTTTGGCACGATTTGGAATCAATCCGATAAAAGTATGGAAAAACGCCTGGCGATAAAATTTATTTTCCTCGTTTTTTTCGGAATGATTTTCGCGCAAGAAGTTTCGTTCCAAAGAAAAATCCGCCTTCCGCTTTGGGCGGAATTGGACGCTTATCCTGGCTTGCATCCGGCGGACGATGCGGACTCGAATTCGGTTTCAATTGATTACGACGAGCCGATTTTCGCGCATGCCGTCCGCGAGATGAAAAAAATCACGCCATTTTTGCTCGGCGGAATGGTTTACGGCTGGGAGTTCGACTACACGCCTTCCGACAAAGCGCGCGGCGTAAAAGAATTTTTCGAGTTTAAAGAAATCCGTCCGTTTGAAAACGAAGTGAAATTCATCAAATACGAAAATCCATGGTTTGACGAAAGCAAGGTTCATTGCTGGGTTTCGTTCGAGCGAAGCGAAGCGATGATCATTTCTTACAATCAGTGGTCCGACATAAAAAATCCGCGCATTTTGGGTTTGGGCGGCGGAGACGTTTCCAAAGGATTTGAAGGAATTCAAGAGGCGGCAGAAAACGCTTTGAAAGACGCAGTGCGGACGTATTTCAGAAAAATCGTGAAAAATAAGCCGAAGCGAATTACAGGAAAGGTGCTCGTGAACAAAGTCCCGGCAATATTGATAAAATCAGGAAAATATCAAATTCAACTTGATTTTTTTCTGCAAATCGGTAAAATAATAGAATACAGCCAGTTTTAGGAGGTTCATTATGAAAAAAATTTTTGTTGTCTTTGCGGTGGCAATGCTCTCTGCTTTTGCATTTGCGCAGGATGATGGCGGCGCGTCGTTGGATATGTCTGTTCAGACAATTGTTCCAGAAAACCAGCATGTGCAGAACAAGACGGCTCAAGTCAGAATCGAGTATATCGAAGGCTTGGACGAGGTGCGCATTTACTACTCATGCCTTGAAGTTTCGTTCAAAGAGGATGAAGCGCGTGAGACGATTCACCAATGCTTGAACGATTTTATGATTCAAAAGGGATATCTCAGCTACAAGTATCTCAAAAAGGATCGCACTTCCTATAAAAAGGATTCTCGCGGCTTGAAAAGAGCGACATATATGTCGCACGTGAAATTCCTTGACAGGACGCGAAATAACTTCAACGTGGTGAGCGAAGACCAAGAATAAGTTTAAGTGCGCAGAGAACAAGCCGCTTTCGCGGCTTGCGCAAGTAACTGCGATACCTTATGAGAACAACATACGCCGACGCTTCGCTGGAAATTTCATTGCGAATTGCGTCGGGCTTTGTTGATTTTAAATGCGGGAATTAAATTTTAAAAATGGATATCTCTAACATAATCAAAAACCTTCATCCGCTTGAGACGAAGGTTTTGCTTCGTTACGGACTGAATGACGAATTGACGGCGGCAAAACTTCAGACGGAGTTGGGCTACAAAGCGGGGCATGCGAACCAGGCGTTCAGCTGGCTTGCAGGAAAGCAGCTTTTGGCGGAAGTGAGGCGCACGCCGCACACTTATTTTGAGCTGAGCGAATTTGGTCGTAAAGTTCACGACGAAGGTTTTGTCGAAGAAAAAATCGTTTCTCTTCTCAAAGAGCAGGGCGCGAAAACCTTGCCCGAAATTGCCGCCGCCCTCGGAATTGAAAACAAGGATGTTGGCTCGGCGTTCGGCGCGCTTTCAAAAGACGGCGTTCTCAAACTGAACGGCGAAAAAAAAGCCGAATATTTCGGCGCGCCTTTGCCCGAAAGAATTTCCGTAGCGAAGAATTTGATTGAAAAAGCCATGGCTGCGGAAAACGCCACGCTTGATGCAGCGGATTTGTCGAAGTCTGAAATCGAAGTGATGGCGACTCTCACCAAAAAGCGCGGAATCAGCGAAACTCCGTTCCGCACGATTGAGCGCGAAACCGTGACATACAAACTCCAGCAGGCGTTCGAAAAAATCGCGGAGGCTTTGAAAAGCGCGGGCATCACTGGAAATGAAATTGGTGAAATAACTCCGACAATGCTTTCGAGCGGAGAATGGAAGCGCGGAACTTTTCGCGCATATAATATTTCCGTTCCGCCCGCGCGAATCATTCCGGGGCGCACGAATCCTTACGTCCAGTTTTTGGAAAGCGTCAAGGACAGGCTTTGTTCGCTCGGCTTCGAGGAATTCGACGGGCCGCTCGTGGAAACCGAATTTTGGAATGGCGACGCGCTTTTTATGCCGCAATTCCATGCCGCCCGCGACATTCACGATGTTTATCGCATAAAAAATCCCACTCATGCGAAAAGCATTGAAGAGCCGTATCTTGGAAATGTGGCGGCCGTTCACAGCGATGGCGGCGACACTGGAAGCCGTGGCTGGAATTATCAGTTTGACCGCGAATTCACGAAGCGGCTTATTTTGCGAAGCCAAGGCACGGTCCTTTCCGCGCACCAAATGCACAAGGCGAAAATTCCCGGAAAATATTTCGGCATAGTCCGCTGTTTCCGCTACGACAAAGTGGACGCGACTCACTTGAGCGATTTCTATCAAACCGAAGGAATCATTCTCGGAAAAGAAGTGAATTTGCGGACGCTGCTTGGAATGCTTGAAATGTTCGCGGTGGAAGTGGCAGGCGCGGAAGAAGTGAAGTACGTTCCCGGATATTTTCCTTTTACCGAACCAAGCATCGAAGTTCACATCAAGCATCCGAAATTGGGCTGGTTTGAGCTGGGCGGCTCGGGCATTTTCCGGCCGGAAGTCACAAAGCCGATGGGAATTCCGGAAGACGTTCACGTTGCGGCGTGGGGAATCGGAATTGACAGGATGGCTTTGATGGCGCTTGGCTTGAACGATTTGCGCGAGCTTTTCTGCGAAGACATCGAGCGCGTCCGTTTGCGAAGAACTTCGCGGAGTTAAATTCGCGCGAGTGCATGGAATGCGTGAGGGATGCGGAGGGCGCGCGGAGCGCGTTCCGGACGACGCTTTTAGCGGCGGCCGGAATGGAGTGGAAACGTAACCCGTAGCAGCCCGACCGCTGCGAGTTTTGGTAGCACGGAGTGCGTGCAAAATTTGCAGCGGGCACGCCAAACAATTGGAATGAAAAATGAAACGCGTTTATATTTTTTTGCTGGCATTCCTTTTTTGCCCGATTTTGCTTTCTGCTTCACTCAATTTTTGTTATCAAAAAAATTCTGATGCGGAAGCGCGAGAGCAATCAAATCAAAAAATTCGTCAGCTTTCTGTAAATGAAGAATTTTCAATTTTTTGCAAAGCGTATCCGTTCGCGGAATTTGAATTGCAATACGATGACGAAATTGACGATATGAAACTTTTGGTGACTTCCTACGACAAGACGACGATTCTTTATTATTGCGACGGTTTGTATTTGCCAAAAGAAGAGCTTCCGAATCGCGACCATTATTATCGCGTGATTCACAATTATCGGCGCGTGTTGCGCGATCCTGCGAATTTCACCGAAGAAGAAAAGCAGCGAATCCGAAATTATGGTTCTGATGAAAATCGCCAGAATGGGCCGGTTTCTTCCAAATTTATTTTCGATGCGATTTATGATTGCGAGACCCGGCATTCAAGCGAAACGCATTTGCGCAGCATGACGCTTTGGGGAAAATCGCTCAACGTGAATCGAATGGTCGGCGAAGTTGTGGATCGCGTGGAAGCAAAAGTTTACGAACTTGCTGAAACGGACGCGGAAGTGGCGGAATTTTTGCGGACGCTTGGAAGGTGTTGGGGATATAATTGGCGGCAGATTCGCGATGCTCCGACAAAATCATTTCACAGCTACGGAATCGCGCTGGACATTTTGCCGCGTGGCTGGGAAAAGAAAATCGTATATTGGGGCTACGAAAAGCAAAAGGGCAATGCGGACTGGATGATGATTCCGCTTGCGGATCGATGGCTGCCGCCTCCTGCCGTCGTCAAGGCTTTTGAAGACGAAGGCTTTATTTGGGGCGGCCGCTGGGAAATTTGGGACAATATGCATTTTGAATATCATCCCGAACTTTTGCTCGCTTCAAAAATCTACGAAGAAATGTAAATCGCGTGAGCGACGACCGGAATGGAGTGAAAATGAGTTCGCTGAATGTAGTTGTCCAGACAATAATTTTTACGGCGTTGATTTTGATTTTTTATCGAGCGTTTCCATTTTTGATTTTTTCAAAGCGCGAAGTTCCTGCCGCGCTCAAGTTCGTGGAAAAATCTTTGCCGCCGCTTATCATCGCGATTCTTCTTGTCTATTGTTTCAAAGATTTGGATTTTGCCGTGCGACCGTTTGGCGCGCCGAATTTCATCGCGCTCGCTGCCGTGGTTTTGCTTCATCTTTGGAAAAAAAATTCAATGATTTCGATTTTTGGCGGAACAATTTTGTTTATGATTTTGAGCCGAGTGATGTAGCGCAAAATGAAAATCCGTGATATAATTTCGCCATGAAAAATTTTGAAAAATTCGGAATCGCCGTTCCGGAAATTATTTTGCCGAAAAAAATTGAAACTGAAACTTGGGCGGTGGTGGCGTGCGACCAGTACACGCAGGATCGCGAATATTGGACGAAAGCCGAAAAAATTTGCGCGGGAAAAAATTCCACGCTGAACTTGATTTTGCCCGAAGCCTATTTGAATGATGCGGACAAATCCGAGCGCATTGCAAAGATAAAATCCACGATGAAAGAATATTTGCGCGGCGGCGTTTTTGCCGAGGCGCAAAAGCAGATGGTCTATGTCGAGCGCACGACTTCTTACGGCCGCACAAGAAAAGGTCTTGTCGTCGCGCTGGATTTGGACTGCTACGAATGGAAGCCTTTTTCAAATGCGCTCGTCCGCGCGACCGAAGCGACAATTTTGGATCGCATTCCGCCGCGCATGGAAATCCGCCGAAACGCACCGCTCGAAACTCCGCACATAATGCTTTTGGCGAACGATGCCAATCACATTTTGATTGAATCGCTTGGCAAAAAAATAAAGTCTCGCTCCGAACATCCGATTTATTCAGGCGGCTTGATGCAGCAAAGCGGAAGCATAAAAGGCTGGGCTGTGAAAGACGAAGCGGATTTGGATTTCGTGAAAACCGCGCTCGAAAAACTTTATGCCGAATCCACGGACGAAAAAGGCACGTTCCTTTTTGCCGTGGGCGACGGAAACCATTCGCTTGCCACCGCGAAATCAGTTTGGGAAGAGCACAAAAAAAATCTTTTGCAAAGCGGCGCGAGCGATGACGAAATCGCGAAAAGTCCTGTGCGCTACGCGCTTTTGGAAATCGTGAATCTTTATGACGAAGGCTTGACTTTCGAGCCGATTCATCGCGCGATTTTCAATGCCGATGCAAACGCGATGATTGAATTCCTGCAAAAAAAATTGGGCGGCGAAAAAAAGGAATTCGCGGACACGGCGAGCCTTGAACGCTGCGTGAAAAATTCCACGGCGAATTTCGGATTTGCTTTTATGGAAAACGGCGAGAAAAAATTCGTCACGCTTGAAACGCAAATAAAAGATTTGGCTGTGAGCCATTTGCAGCCCGCGCTGGACGAATTTCTCAAATCGCGAAACGAAGCCTCAATCGACTATATTCATGGCGCGCAAGAAATTTTCGCTCTCGTCGAAAAAAAATCCGCCGTGGGAATTTTGCTTCCGCCTGTCGCCAAAGAAAGTTTTTTCAAAACGATTTGCGAACGCGGGCCGCTCCCGCGAAAAAGCTTTTCGATGGGCGAGGCTTCGGAAAAAAGATTTTATTTGGAATGCAGAAAGTTGTTCGAGGAATAGGAAGGGTCGCGTCCGTACGCAATGTAAGTGGCGGACGCAAAACGATTGCCGCAAAGTTTGCGACACACTAGCATTCTTCAAAGCCGCAGCCGAGTTTGTTCATCGCGTCGTAAAAATTCGGGAATGAAACTGCGGCGCATTCGGCATTGTTCACGATGATTTTTTCGTGCGCGGGCAAGGCCAATCCCATGCAAGCTGCCGCCATCGCAACTCTGTGGTCGTCGTAACTTTCCACTGTTCCGCCGTGCAAATTGAATTTCGGATTCGCAGAGCCGTCGGCATTGAACGGACTTTTTCCGTGCACTGCCAAAAAATCGCGCCCGCGCTCGTCCACGCCGTCTTCCAAATCCGCGCCGAGTTTTTGCAATTCGTCTTTCAAAACTTTTATCCTGTCCGTTTCCTTGCGCCGGCAAACCGAAGCATCCTCGAAAATCACAGTTCCTTCCGCAAAACACGCCGCCACAGCGAGCGCGCAAATCGCGTCGGGAAAATCCGAAATTGCAACGCGCAGAATTTTTTCCGGAAGATTTTCCGTGGAAAGCCTTCCGCGATTTTTTAATGTTGAAAATTTTCCGCCGCGAACGATGAGCGAAGAATGCGATTTGTTCTCTTCGATGTCCGCGCCGAGCGATTTCAAAACATCGACAATTTTGTCGTCGCCTTGGCTTCCCGAAAAATCCACGTTTTCGATTTTGATTTCGCTGTTCGTCAAAATTGCGGCGACGAGCGGAAACGCCACTCCTTCCCAATCGCTTGGAATGACGCAATCGTGCGCGAGCAATTCTGTGGGAGGGGTAACTGAAATCTGCTTGAAGTCGCTCGACATTTCCACTTTCACGCCGAAAGATTCAAGCCAAATTTTTGTCATCGTCAAATACGGAGTTTCTTTCGGATCGCTCAATTCAATTCGAAGCGTGTCTTTCATCCGCAACGCCGCGAGCATCATTCCCGTGATGTACTGGCTTGAAATCGAGCCTTCCGTGCGAACGATTTTTTTTCCGTCGGCAGGACCTTTTATAAGGAGGGGGCAACATTTGCTTTGCGGAATCGCGCATTCCGCCATCGCGCCCATTTGCCGAATCACATCCACGACATGAAAAACAGGCCTTCGCCGAATGCTTTGGTCGCCAGTGAAAACGCTCCAGCCTTCAAACGTGGCGCACACAGGCGAAAGAAAATATAAAAGCGAGCCTGAATTTCCGACGTTCACGACATCGCTCGGAAGATGCGCATTTTTTCCCGCGCCAAAAACGAGCCATTTTTGCGGCGAAGTGAATTCGATTTTCGCGCCTATAAGCGGAACGGCTTCGGCCGCGCTCAAGCAATCCGCGCTGCCAAGAGGATTCAAAATCTGCGACGTGCCTTCCGCCAAAGCGGACAAAATGAGCGCGCGAATCGTGTGGCTTTTTGAGCCGGGAACTGTTATGCTGCCCGAAAGTTCGTGCGGGCCAGAAGAAATTCTCATAGCGAAATTATAGCGGATTTTTAAAACAAAGTAAAGGAAGCCTCTAACGCATTCCAACAACAGTCGTCAACTTCAACACAAATCCGCGAATAAATTCTGCGCGGGCTTGAAAAGGTGGCGTTTCGTCCGAGCCAAAAAAATTCAAGACTCGATTTTCAAAGTGAATTAAATTTGTGATGAGAAAATATCCGCGAGTTTTGGCGCAAACATTCAGCCTGCGTCAAAACTCGTAAGCAAATCTCTGATTTGCGATACAAACATTCGCGCGAGGTAGCAAAATTAGTCCGCCATTTTTTTATACTCGTCGAATTTCGCGAGAATTGTTTCGTCCTTGTCTTTGTCCAAAAGGCTCACGACGATGGCGACGACAAGGCAGATGACAAACGCGGGCAAAATTTCGTAAAGGCCGAAAATCGGATGAACGTCGGCGGAAAGATTGTGCCATGCGACCACTGCCGCGCCGCCGCAAACGAGTCCAGCAATCGCGCCTTTTGCCGTCGTGCCTTTCCAATAAAGCGCGAGCAAAACTAGCGGCCCGAATGTTCCGCCGAATCCAGCCCATGCGTAGCTCACCAAACCAAAAATCGAGCTGTTGGGATTGAGCGCGAGCAAAACTCCGACAATCGCAATCGCCAAAACTGAAACGCGACTCACGACCAAAACCGTTTTTTCGGAAGCGTCCTTTTTTATGATGCCCTTGAAAATGTCCTGTCCGATCGCGCTTGAAGCCGAAAGAAGCTGGCTGTCCGCGGTGGACATCGCCGCCGCCAAAATCGCGCAAAGGAAAATTCCCGCGATGAAGGCAGGATACATTCTGTTTATCGATTCGCTGAAAACCGCTTCCTGCGTTCCCACGCCCAAAACTTTCACGCCTTCCAAAATCGTTTCTTCGGGATTCGCGCCCAAAAGAATTCCGTGGTTCAGCAAATACGCAGTTCCGAGAGTTCCGATGATGAAAGTTCCGATGTACGAAATTATCATCCATGTGATTCCGATTCTTCGCGCAGTTTTGATTTCCTTGTTTGAGCGGATTCCCATGAAACGCACGATGATGTGAGGCATTCCGAAATATCCCAAGCACCATGCGAACGCCGAAATCGCCGACATCGGGCTGAACGATTTGTTCGCCGTAAAATTGTCGAGCATTTTGCGCCCGAAATCTCCGTTCAGTGCGCGCGCAGAAAATTGCTGGACTTGTTCAATCGAACTTGAAATTCCGCCCAACGCGAAAATTACGATTACGGACGAGACGACGAACGCGACGAAAATCAACATTCCTTGAATGAAGTCCGTGGTGCAAACGGCGCGGTAGCCGCCCATGATTGTGTACGAAAGAATTATCACGAATCCGATAAAAAGTCCAAAGTTCCAATTCAAGCCGAAAACCGAGCGGAACAATTTCGCGCAAGCCACAAATCCCGACGCCGTGTAAATCGTGAAAAACACGACAATAAAAAAAACCGAAACAATCGAAAGAATGTGAGTTTTGTCGTTGAAGCGGTTCGTCAAAAATTCCGGAATTGTAATCGAATCGCCGAACGCAATCGAGCATTTTCGCAAAGGCTTCGCGACAAAAAGCCACGCCAAATAAGTGCCGACAATAAGTCCGATCGCTGTCCAAAAAGTTTCCTTGAATCCGCCCAAATAGCAAAGCCCGGGCAAGCCCATCAAAAGCCAAGCCGAAGAATCGGAAGCCTCCGCACTCAATGCTGTGACCCACGGCCCAATTTTGCGTCCGCCCAAAAAAAAGTCGGAAGCATTGTTGTTTTTGTTCGCGGCGCGCAGCCCGACCAAAACCATCATTGCAAGGTAGAGAACGAACGCAATGATTTTTGCAAGAACATCCATCGTCATTTTTTAACTCCTTGAATAAAAATTATATCACATAAAGCAATGAATTGCTTTGTGTTTTTTCTCATCCTTTGAAAACATTTGCCCGATGAAATTCAAGATAGGATTTTCGCTTTTCATCCATCGGCAAGCGAGGAACATAAAATTCATTTTTCAAATTCAGTCTTTTTTGATTCGCAATGGAAAGCCAATTTGAAACAAGCATTCGCTTTTCTTCGGTGAATGTAATGAATCCTTTGTCAAAAAGTTTGTCGTATAACGGAGAAAACATATAGCCATTTTTTGGGTCAATTTTTTCTTTGTCGTTGCTCACAGCCCACGGCTTTATATGGCTCGCAATTAAAAGAGATTCTTCATTCAGCATTGTTATCGGACAAAAAGGACATTCTTCCAAAAGTTTTTCACGATATTTTCCTTGCCCTATTCTTGCACGACCATATTCTTCAGATTTCTCTTCTTTTTTAGGTGAAACAATTTCATCTTGCTTTGATTTTTTGCCATAATAAAAAACTAAAGGTCCGTTTTTCTTTTCGGAAATTATTTCATAATCTACAAAAAGTTTCCAATAAAAAATCGGCATATTTGATTTGTTTGACAATTTCATTATAGATACGTAAGTTACCAATGGCAAAGACAATTCACGAATCAATTCGTAACCATCGCTTTTTGAATTTACATAGCCACGAGAACCAACGATTTGCTTTTGATCAGAAACTTCAAAAAAAACAATATCCGACAATGAGTTTACTTTGTGCATTCTTTCTTTCCACAATGATGGAAATACTTCCTTGCCAAAATATTCTTGACTAGGCGAAATATATTCTTGCTTCAAAGTGTTCAGATAGGCAAGCAAATCCGCTTTCAATAAAAAACATTTTGCAGAAAATCCTTCGTTTCCGAAAAAAGCTCTCATAGTATTTTTGCTGCCTAGATAAAGTTTCGCCTCGCCATGCCCTTCTCCAAGTTTGTTTTTTCCAAGCACAAAGCAATCAGGAATTGTTATAATGCTATCATAAGTGTCTTCAACTTTGAATTTTTCTCCGCAAATTTCCATCGTCAATTTTCTCCATATTTTGTAATGTCAAGTTGTTTCAACAATGCAATCAGAACATCTACAACAATACTATTGCCTGCTTGTTGATACATAGAAGTATCGCAAACGACAATTTTGAAGTCATCCCTAAAACCCATAAGTCGTAAGCATTCGCGTGGCGTAAGTTTTCGAATCCTTCCCTTGTGTGTTACATAATTGTCCACGCCCGCTCGATGCATTTTATGCATTGTTTGTAGCAATGGACGTGCGATTGGCAGATCAGTTTTTATGCTGGTTTTGAAATTTTTTGTTCCAGGCGTTAAAACATATTTAGCCACTTTATCTGATAAATAATATTTTTCCTCAACGTCTTTCACTTCAAAAATGAATTCGTCAAAATCTTCTTCTGCATAAGCAGGATGAAAAACAAAATCACCATGCCAATTAAATTGTTGATTTCTTTTTTGGCAGAGTTGGATTTCGCCATTAATTTGCGTGTAACACTTCAAACGATTCTTTGTGCTGGTAACGAATTTTATACCTTTGTCTTTGAGAAAATATTTGCTTGAAATGTAATCTTCTAAGAAATCATACATTTCGTATTCAAGTGGAATTGGAACAGGATATTGAAATTTTGTTTTTTCTTTGAACCCGAGGCAAAACATTCTCTCTCGATTCTGCGGAATTCCATAATTGCGGCTATTCAAAATTTGCTCGTGAATGTCATATCCCAAATCAGAAAAAACAGTTTTTATAATTTGCCATGTTCTTCCATTGTCATGATTTACGATTCCTTTGACATTTTCAAAAATAAAAAGTTTCGGTTGGCATTCTTTTATTATCCGAGCAAATTCATAAAAAAGCGTTCCGCGCGTATCCTCCAACCCCAGTCTTTTTCCGACCATAGAAAAAGCTTGGCAAGGTGCACCGCCTACTAAAATATCGACTTTATTCTTATACCGTTTTGCGGAAAATTCATGAATGTCTGTATGCCATCTCTTTTCATCAATCAGATAGTTTGCAAAATAACTTTGCTTACAACGCTCATCGATATCACCTGCAAAAACGATTTCGTGCTTCAATTTCAAACGCTTGAATGCATGTTCAATAGCACCGATTCCACTAAAGCAAGTTGCGAGTCGAATATTTCTTTGAGGAAATGAAAATTCTAAATCTCTCCAATCTGGTTGATTTAACAAATCTTCATCGAATAATAGATTTTTTCCATCATCAAAAGCCATTATAGTTTTATTTCATTCCCACAATTTAAATCGCAACCTAATTCCTAAAGCTATGTATCGGCGCGGGAATCCTTCCGCCGCGATTTATGAAATCTGCGCAGCTGAATTGATTCACGTCGATTACGGGGCAGCCTCCGAGCAAGCCGCCGAATTCCACCCAATCGCCGGCCTTTTTTCCGGGGGCGGGAATGAGGCGCACGGCGGTCGTCTTGTTGTTCACCATTCCGATTGCCATTTCGTCCGCCATGATTCCGCTGATTGTGGTGGCGGGAGTGTCGCCGGGAATCGCAATCATATCCAATCCCACGGAGCAAACACAAGTCATCGCTTCGAGCTTTTCGAGCGTAATCGAACGCTGTTTCACTGCGTTTATCATTCCTTCGTCTTCCGAAACCGGAATGAACGCGCCGCTCAAGCCGCCCACATTTGTCGAGGCCATTACCCCTCCCTTTTTTACCATGTCGGTGAGAAGCGCGAGCGCGGCTGTAGTTCCTGGCGCGCCAGCACCTTCCAAGCCGATTTCTTCCAAAATGCGCGCAACGCTGTCGCCCACTTCGGGCGTGGGAGCAAGGCTCAAATCCAAAATGCCAAAATTCACGCCAAGCCGCCGAGCCGCTTCCGTTCCGACAAGCTGCCCCATTCGAGTGATTTTAAAGGCCATCTTTTTTATTCCGTCGGCAAGTTCATTGATTGGCTTTCCTTTGAATTCACGCGCGGCTGCCAAAATCACGCCCGGGCCGGAAACGCCGACATTTATTACGCAGTCGCCTTCGCCAGGTCCATGGAACGCGCCGGCCATAAAAGGATTGTCTTCGGGCGCGTTTGTAAAAACCACAAGTTTCGCGCAGCCGTTCACTGGCTTTGACGCGGATGCCAAAGCCGTGCTCCTTATGATTTCTCCCATCAATTTCACAGCGTCCATGTTGATTCCGCTTTTCGTCGAGCCGACATTCACGGAAGCGCAAACTGATTCGGTTTGGCACAACGCTTCAGGAATTGACTCAATCAAAATTTTGTCCGCAGGCGTAATTCCTTTTTGGACGAGCGCGGAAAATCCGCCGATGAAATTCACGCCCAATTCTTTTGCGCATTTGTCGAGCGTTTTGCAATATTCGACATAATTTTGGGCGCGACTTGCTCCTGCCACAAGCGCGATCGGCGTAACGGAAATTCTTTTGTTTATAATTGGCACGCCAAATTCGCGTTCGATGTCTTGTCCGACTTTCACGAGATTTTTCGCGCGCGACATAATTTTGTCGTAGATTTTTCGGCACGATTTCGCCTCGTCATCGCAAGCGCAGTCGAGCAGCGAAATTCCCATCGTAATGCAGCGCACGTCAAGTTTTTGGCGCATGAACATATTCACGGTTTCTTGAATTTCAAGCGGCGTAAAAAGCATTTTTTCCCTCTTGACAAAAAATTTGCAAAATGATTTTTCGAAACAATTATATTGAAAAATTGAAGAAAATGCAAGCGTGGCAATTGCAAGGAATTTTTAGCTTCGGTAAAACGCGCTTTTTGTGAAACACTATTGCGCCACAATACCGCGCTGATGTTTTTGCTTCGGATTTAATTCATTTGAAAATAAAAAAAGGCAGCGTTCGCTGCCTTTTTTTGCGCTATTCAAGCTTTGTGCTCACGACAGAATTGTCTGTGCTTGAATAAGGCGCGGGAACATACTTATCTGCTTTCCAGTCATTTTCCCATCGCTTTCCATCAACCAAATAACGGAATTGGTATTCTTTGTCCGCGTCCAGTTCGATTTTGATGGAAAATGTTCCGTCCTTGCCTTTTTTAAGCTGATCTTCTTTGCTGCTCCAACTGTTGAAATCGCCCGCTATGTGAATTGTTTGTGCTCCTTGGGCAGCTTCTGGCGAAACTGTGAAAGTGACTTCGCATTTTGAGTTGTTCTTCAAAAATTTCTTTTTCAAAGGCATTTTTGATTCTCCCAAAAATTTGTAGACAAAATTCAATAATTCGTCTATTGTTTTAAAACTTAAAATATTATATTATATTTTAAAAAGTTGTTCAAGTCTTTTTATACGGATTTGACGATTTTTTGTTGCGGCACGCCGAGCGCTCGCTACACATTGGCTTGTCGCAAAATTATTCTATTTTATTTTTAAGGAGTTGCTATGACAAACGAACATTGTTTGTTCACCTCGGAATCTGTCAGCGAAGGTCATCCGGACAAAATCTGCGACCAGATTTCCGATGCAGTCTTGGACGCTTGTCTTGCTAAGGATCCTGAAAGTCATGTTGCCTGCGAGTGCTTTACGACGACAGGAATGGTCCTTGTTGGCGGAGAAATTTCCACCAAATTCAAAGAGCTTGACATCCAAAAAATCGCCCGCGATACCGCGCGAAAAATCGGATACACGGACGCCGCATTCGGTTTGGATGCTGATTCGATGTCGGTGGTGAATGTCGTTCACACGCAATCGCCCGATATAAATCAAGGCGTTGTGGGAAGCGGCTTGAAAGAATTCAAGGGGCAGCAGGGAGCCGGCGATCAGGGAATGATGTTCGGCTTTGCGTGCGACGAAACGCCCGAACTTATGCCCGCGCCTGTTATGTTCTCGCACAAAATTTTGTTGAACGCAGCGCAATTGCGTCATTCAAAAGAAATAGAATGGATGCGTCCCGATGCCAAGGCGCAAGTTACGCTGGAATACGAAGGACACAAGCCCGTTCACATCGATACGGTCGTGCTTTCGCACCAACATAATCCGAATGTGAAATACGCGCAAATCAAATCCGATTTGATTGAGCGCGTCATTAAGCCGGTTCTTGAGCCGACGGGACTTTTGGACAAAAAGACAAAATATTTTATAAATCCCACCGGCCAGTTTGTGATTGGCGGTCCGCATGGAGACAGCGGCCTCACTGGACGAAAAATCATCGTTGACACTTACGGCGGAATGGGACGGCATGGAGGCGGCGCGTTCAGCGGAAAAGATCCCAGCAAAGTGGATCGTTCGGCGGCTTACATGGCGCGTTACATTGCCAAAAATATTGTCGCCGCGAAATTGGCGACGCGCGCGGAAGTGCAGCTTTCTTATGCGATCGGAGTTCCTTTTCCAGTTTCGATTATGGTCGAAACATTCGGCACAGGAAAGATTCCTGATTGCAAGATTGCCGATGCGGTAAAAGAAATTTTCGATTGCACGCCCGCAGGAATTGTGGACGCGCTGAAATTGAAGCGACCGATTTATTCGCCAACAGCCGCCTACGGGCATTTCGGAAAAAAAGATTTCAGTTGGGAAAAAACCGACAAAGTCGCCGCGCTGAAAAACGCTGTGAAATAATGTTAGAAACAGCGGCAGAATGTTGCCGCTGTTTCTAACGACGAGTTTTATACTTAGTATCAAAAACGAACTTTGTTCGATTTTGATACTAAGTAGTAAATCGAAACCTTGGGCGGGGTTTTAGGGGTTAAGCCGATAGGCGATCCCCTAGGAGAAGGGGTAGCGAAAGACCGCGCGAGCGGGCTGAAGCGAGGGGAAGACTTTCCCCTTCTAATAATTTTAATTCAAATTCCCAACTTGACATTGCACGTTGATTTGTG
This sequence comes from uncultured Treponema sp., assembly GCA_947174385.1. Lineage (GTDB taxonomy): Bacteria > Spirochaetota > Spirochaetia > Treponematales > Treponemataceae > Treponema_D. Next base: position 26,790 of record CAMWIU010000001.1, on the reverse strand, counting down.
TGATAATTCAATCATGCGGCTTTTATCTGAATCTCAAATCTGCGAAGTCTTTGAAAGATTTTCGGCGCAAAATCCGAATCCGCAATCCGAACTCAAATGGAAAAATCCGTACACGCTTTTGGTGAGCGTTGTGCTTTCGGCCCAGGCTACGGACAAGAGCGTGAACAAGGCGACCGAGCCGCTTTACAAAATTGTCGATTCGCCTGAAAAAATGCTCGCGCTTGGCGAGGAAAAATTGATTGGCTACATAAAGTCAATCGGCTTGTACAGAAATAAGTCGGCGCACATTATGGCGTTGAGCAAAATGCTTGTCGAAAATTTCGGCGGAAAAGTTCCCGAAACTCGCGAGGAATTGGAAACGCTTCCTGGCGTCGGGCGCAAAACTGCGAACGTGGTTTTGAACGTTGTTTTCGGAAAACCGACGATGCCAGTGGACACACACCTTTTGCGCATTTGTCCGAAAATCGGTTTGGCGGAAGGAAGCACTCCGCTACAAGTGGAGCAAAGTCTCGTGGAACGCATTCCGCAAAAATTTATGAAGCACGCGCATCACCATTTGATTTTGCATGGACGCTATGTTTGCACGGCGCGAAATCCGAAATGCGGCGAATGCATCATTGCGGATTTGTGTTGCAAAAATGGAATGTAGTAAAATAAAAATTGCGCATACAGTTTGATTTTGCTACTTAGTATTAAAATCAGACAAAGTATGTTTTTGATACTAAGTATAATTTTTGTACTGTAAGAGAAAATATCACGAAGGAACATAAAATGAACGAAAAACACAATCCGCCCGACAAAATTATCATTCGCGGTGGGCGCGTGCATAATCTCAAAAATATCGACGTTGACATTCCGCTCAATAAAATCGTGGGAATCGTGGGCGTTTCGGGTTCGGGCAAATCGTCCCTTGCGCTCGGCATTTTGTATGCGGAAGGCTCGCGGCGGTATTTGGAATCGCTTTCGACCTATACGCGCCGGCGCATGACGCAGGCGGAAAAAGCGCAGGTGGACGAAGTGCTGTATGTTCCTGCGGCGTTGGCGTTGCGGCAGCGACCCGGCGTTCCGGGCATCCGCAGCACGTTCGGAACGGGAACGGAACTGCTGAATCATCTGCGCATTATGTTTTCGCGGCTTGCCTCGCATCGCTGCCCGAACGGACATTATGTCGAGCCGTCCAAGGACGTTGCGGCGGATTTGGGACTGACGTGCCCGGAGTGCGGCGTGCATTTCAATCCGCCGGGCGCGGAAGAATTGGCGTTCAACAGCCAGGGCGCGTGCAAGCGTTGTGACGGAACGGGCATTGTTCGCGTCGTCGATGAATCCACGCTCGTTCCCGATGAATCGCTTTCGATTGACGAAGGCGCGGTCGCTCCGTGGCAGACGCTGATATGGGCGTTGATGAAACAAGTCGCCCGTGAAATGGGTGTGCGGACGAACATTCCGTTCCGCGATTTGTCTAAAAAAGAGCGCGAGATTGTCCTGCATGGACCTGCCGAAAAAAGGCACATCATTTATTTCAACGAAAAAACGAACACGTCGGCGGAAATGGATTTTACGTATTTCAGCGCAACTTATACCGTGGAAAACGCGCTGTCAAAAGTGAAAGACGAAAAAGGCATGAAGCGCGTGGAAAAATTCCTCAAGCAAGGCGTTTGCCCCGACTGCGGCGGAACACGGCTGAGCGAAGCGGCGCGCGCACCAAAACTGCGCGGGCAATCCCTCGCGGAAGTCTGCACGATGACTTTATCCGATTTGATTGAATGGGTGGACGGCGTTCCCGCATCGCTTCCCAACGACATGCGAGCTATGGCGGAAAGCCTGTGCGCGGCATTCCAAAGCACCGCACGAAGGCTGGTCGAACTGGGCTTGTCCTACCTCACGCTTGACCGCGCATCATCTACGCTTTCCACAGGCGAGCGGCAGCGGATGCAACTTGCTCGGGCGGTGCGAAACCGCACGACGGGCGTTCTGTACGTTCTCGACGAGCCTTCCATCGGACTGCATCCGTCGAACATTGAAGGACTCAAAGGCGTTATGCACGACCTCATTGCCGACGGAAACACCGTTGTCCTTGTCGATCACGACACGCACATTCTTTCCGAAGCGGATTGGTTCGTCGAACTCGGTCCGAACGCGGGCGCGGACGGCGGCACGATTATCGCGCAAGGTACGCTCGGCGACATCGAAGCGAACGCGAACACTCGCATCGGCGGTTTTCTTTCGGGCAAAACGCAGATTGACATCGGCAATCACATTCCGTCCAAAAAAATGTTCGACCTCGGAAAAATCCATTTGTCCACTGCCGCCATTCACACGGTGAAACCGCTTGAAGTCGATTTTCCCAAAGGCAGGCTCATCGCGGTGACGGGCGTTTCCGGTTCGGGAAAAACCACGCTAATTTTGGAAAGCCTGATTCTTGCAATCGACGCATTGTGCAGAAACGAAAAAATGCCCGCGCACATCAAGGGCGTTTCGGCAGAAGGAATCGCACAGATAAAACTCATCGACTCCGCGCCAATCGGCATCAACGTGCGCTCCACCGTCGCCACCTACGCCGACATTCACGACGAGCTGCGCAAAGTGTACGCGAAAACTCCGAGCGCAAAAGAACGAAAATACAAGGAAGGCGATTTTTCCTACAACACGGGCAGGCTCCGCTGTCCCACTTGCGACGGCACCGGCTCGATCAATCTTGACATTCAGTTTTTGCCCGACGTGGAAATCGTCTGCCCCGACTGTGGCGGCTCCCGCTACGCAAAGGATGCGAGCCTCATCACGCGAACGCCCCAGCATGGCGGCACGGCGCACACTCTGCCCGAACTGATGGCAATGAGCGTGGACGAAGCGTTAAAGGCGTGCGCGGACATTCCACTCGTCGTGCGCAAATTGCGCGTGTTGCACGACCTCGGGCTTGGCTATTTGACGCTGGGCGAAGCGACCCCGAGTCTTTCCGGCGGCGAAGCCCAGCGGCTCAAACTCGCGAGCGAAATGGGCAAAGGCCAGTCCGACACCGTGTTCGTGTTCGACGAGCCGACCATCGGCCTGCACCCTTCGGACGTGGAGACGCTGCTCAAGGTGTTCAACCGCCTAATTGAAAACGGCGCGACCGTCATCGTAATCGAGCACGATTTTGACGTGATAAAAAACGCCGACTACGTAATCGACATGGGACCCGGCGGCGGCACACACGGCGGACAAATCATCGCCACCGGCACGCCGCGCGAAATCTGCCGCTGCAAAGAAAGCCTCACAGGAAAGTATTTGGAACGGTACGCGCACGGGCAGGAACGGTAAACCCGCGCGGGCGGTGCTTTCCAAGCGTGAAAGTGAACAGCACCCAAAAAGGTTTTTGTCGTTTTGGCGGATTTTCAATTAAAATTTTTCCGCCGCAATTTTCATATCAAACTCGCGATCATTTTTTTTGCTGTTTCGTAAAAAGAAATTTCAATCACTTCGGGAAAGCGTGTTTTGATTTCTTCGAGTTGCGCCAAAAGTTCTTGCGGAGAAAAAACGCCGCCAAAAAGAATTTCGCAAAATCCCATTTCGCGGAATTGTCGCGCCGCATCGTTTTTTGTTTGGCACAAATATTTCACGAAAGGAAGTGCGAAAAGCGCGCGCATTTGTTCTTCGGAAAGATGCGGAAATTTTATGTTCAAATAAAGCGGAAATTCCGTGCGAGAATTTTCGGAAGAGATTTGCGCGGGAAATTTTTCTTTGGAAATTTCTTCACAATTTTCATCGCAAAAATTTTTTGAGATTTTCATCGTATCGTCGGTGGCGCGAGCATCGTAAATTCCAAGCGCGAATTCCGCCAAAATTTGTGGAAGCGATTTTTGCTTGATGAGCGCAATCGCCGCGCTCGAACCGCTCAATCTCGGATTTATTTCGATGATGTGCCATTCGTTTTTGTGAAAAACCAAATCGATTTGCGCGATTCCTTCGAACTGCAAAATTTTTGCAAGCCGTTCAAGCTCGCGCGACAAATCTTGCGTTTTGAATTTTTCCAAATTGAGCGGACCGAGTTTCACAGATTGCTTTGGACTTGTGATTCCATATTGATTCACCGAATACATCAGCGGCGGAAAAACTTTCGGCGAAAAACTTCCGTCGGAATTTTTCACAGTGTGGATTTCCGTGCCGAATTGAATTCCTTCCAAAAACTCCTCGATCAATCTGTCTGAATTGAATTTTTTGGAATTGAGATAAGCGCGAACGGCGGACAACGTGTGTACGACTTCCATTCCGTAGGAACTCACGCCTGTAGTCGCCTTGATGATTACGGGAAAATTCAATTTTGAAATTTCGCGAAAAATGAATTCGCGATAAACGTTTTGTCGCACTTCGGATTTTTTTCGCTCCGCCCAAAACAAATCGTAATTCACATGGACTGCGGCGGCGCATTTAAAATTGTTCTCGCGCAAAAAAATGTGCGTCTTGAATTTGTCAAAGCAAATCGCCTGCGTTTGCGCTGAATGCGCTACAGTGCGCACTCCGCGTTCGCGCAAAATTTCTGCGATCATCGCATCTTGCAAACCAAGCCAATCGTAAGGCGTAATCCAAAAACTCGCGGCGACTGCGACATCGGGATTGAGCGCGAGAATTTCCTCCGCGATTTCTTCCGCACTCGCGCCGCGAAGTTCGACGCAATTCACGTTCGCCGCTTTTTGAATCGCCTCGTTTTCATAATCCAGCAAAAACATCGCGGGCAACATCGCCGCCAAAAAAAATTCATGGTTAGAAAAATTCTTCGCAACGCGACTCCATTCTTCATTCCACGAAGGCATCGTTTTTATGTGCACGATTTTTGGATCGAAATGATTTGAATTTGTGTTGAAGAAAACCAAGCGCATTTTTTCAGTATAGCACAAATTTTTTTTGAGCGCAATTTGAATTTCCTTGCTTGAAATGTCGAAAAAAATACTTGAAAAAAATTGATTTTTGTTCTACAATTTAAAAATGAATTTGTCAGAAAATAAATGGACGCGGGGCGCAATTCCCGCGTTGCTTTTGCATTGTTCAATTGGTACAGTTTATTGCTGGTCGATTTTCAGCCAAGAAATCGCCAGCTATATCGGATTTTCCAAGGGCGCGGTGGAATGGGCGTTCAGCTTCGCGATTTTCTTTTTGGGAATGAGCGCGGCGTTTTTGGGCAATGTCGTCGAAAAGGACATCCGCAAGTCTTCCTTAATTGCCACGATTTGTTTTGCGGCGGGCATGGCTGGCACTGGATTTTTCATTCAATATGGCGGCGCGCACAAAGGCAGCCTTGTTTCTCTCATCGGTATCTACATTTCCTACGGACTTGTTATGGGCGTTGGCTTGGGAACGGGCTATCTTTCGCCAATAAAAACTTTGATGCTTTGGTTTGAAGATCGCAAAGGTTTGGGAACAGGACTTTCGGTGATGGGATTCGGCGCGGCAAAAGCAATTGCTTCGCCAATTATGCAGCGAATGGAAAATTCGTCTTCGATTGGAATTTACAACATGTTCTATATTCTTGCGGCAGTTTATTTTGTGATGATGTTCGCGGGACATTTGCTTTTGAAAAAGCCTTCGACGTGGCAAGAGCCGACCGGCGCGGAAAATAAAAACAAAGCCTTCGATGTAATCAAAACAAATCCGATTATGTTCGCCGGCATTTGGATTATGTTCTACATCAATATCACTTGCGGACTCGCGCTCATTTCGCAGGAAAAAGTTATCATAAAATGCGTGGGACTTGCGTCTTATGCCGGAATTCTCGCTTCGATTACAGCGATTTTCAACGCCGGCGGACGGCTGGGATTTTCCGCGTGGTCGGACAAACTGAAAGATCGCAACACGATTTTCAAATTGATTTTGCTGCTTTCGATTGTATTCACTGCGCTCGTAATTTTTACTGGCGGAATCGCAAATCGCGGCGAAAACAAAATCGCGCTTGCATTGGTTTTGATTTTGCTTTTTGTGGTGAACGCGGGATATGGCGGCGGATTTTCAAATATGCCGACTTTGCTTTCCGACCGTTACGGAATGGGAAACATAAGCGCGATTTATGGAATTATGCTTTCGGCTTGGGCAGTCGCGGGCCTTACAGGAAATCAAATGGCGACTTGGATTGTAAATCATTTCGGCGAGCAAATTGAAGTTAATGGCGTGGCGATGAATCCGACGGGTTACCAAACCGTTCTTTATGTAACCTGCGTTTTGTACGTTGTCGCGTTGTGCGCCTGCGTGTTTTTGGTGCGCCCCAAAAAAGAAAATCGCTAGAATGCGTTAATTGCAATAGTCTAATGAGGGGAAAGCCTTCCCCTCGCTTCAGCCCGCTTGCGCGGTCTTTCGCTACCCCTTCTGCGGGGGCACTGCCCCCACAACGCCCCTGCCTTCGTGCATTCGCTGTGCTCACTACCGAGTTTCGCTTGTGATGTTTGCATTAAAATTTGCGGAGACGGAATTTTTTTTAAAAGAATTTTTCATAACAAATTCAATTTTGTAAAATTTTTAATTGACAATAAATTGTTTTAAATGTAAAATTATTACTATAAATTCATTTCACTTTTATGGAGTTATCCACTATGGCAAAAATCAAGTATGTCTACTTCTTTGGCAACGGTGACGCGGACGGCGATGAGTCTATGCGCGCCGAACTCGGTGGAAAAGGCGCCAACCTTGCGCAGATGGCAAAAGCGCCTTTGAGCCTTCCCGTTCCCGCTGGATTTACGATTTCCACGGACGTGTGTCAGGCTTTCTACAAATTGGGACGAAAGTATCCCGCCGGTCTTGAAGACGAAGTTGCAAAGTATCTTGCAAAGTTGGAAAAGACAATGGGCAAAAAGCTCGGCGACGAAAAGGATCCGCTTTTGGTTTCCGTCCGCTCAGGCGCGGCGATTTCTATGCCCGGCATGATGGACACGATTCTCAACCTCGGCCTCAACGACAAATCAGTTTTGGGTCTTGCGCAGAAAACGAACAACGAGCGTTTCGCTTGGGACGCATACCGCCGCTTCATTCAAATGTTCGGCGACGTTGCGATGGGCGTTGAGCACGCGAAATTCGAAAAAATCATCGACGAAGTAAAATCTCATCGCGGCATCAAGGAAGACACGGAACTCACCACGGACGAGCTCAAGGAAATCGTTACAAAGTACAAGGCTCTTTACAAAAAGGAAAAGGGCGAAGATTTCCCGCAGAATCCGCAAAAGCAGATGTGGGGAGCGATTGGCGCGGTTTTCGGTTCTTGGATGAATCCTCGCGCGATCAAATACCGCGAATTGAACAACATCAAAGAAGGCGCGCTCAAGGGAACAGCCGTTACTGTAATGGCGATGGTTTTCGGAAACAAGGGCGACACTTCCGGAACTGGCGTTGCGTTCAGCCGCGATCCTTCTACCGGAAAGAACGAATTCATGGGCGAATATTTGATGAATGCCCAGGGCGAAGATGTTGTCGCGGGAATCCGCACTCCGCAGAAAATCGCGCAGCTTGAAAAAGCCAATCCGAAGATTTACAAGGAATTGGTTACGATTCGCAATCGCTTGGAAAAGCACTATCGCGACATGCAGGATATGGAATTCACGGTTGAAGAGGGCAAGCTTTTCATGCTTCAGTGCCGCAACGGAAAACGCACGGGCGCTGCCGCCGTCAAGATGGCTGTGGACATGGTTGCCGAAAAGCTCATCACGAAAGAGCAGGCTTTGCTCCGCGTAGAACCTGCGCAGTTGAACCAGCTTCTTCTTCCTCAGCTTGATCCTGCCGCCGTCAAAAAGGCCACGGAATTGGCGACTGGCTTGAATGCTTCTCCAGGAGCGGGCTGCGGTCAAATCGTCTTCACTGCCGAAGAAGCCGTCAAATGGGCGGAATCAGGCAAAAAGATTCTTTTGGTTCGCAAGGAAACTTCGCCGGACGACATCGCGGGAATGCACGTCGCCCAGGGAATCCTCACTTCTACCGGCGGACGCACAAGCCACGCGGCGGTCGTTGCTCGCGGAATGGGAACTCCTTGCGTTTGCGGATGCGCGGACGTTAAATTTGTCGGCGGAAAAGTTGAAATCGGCGGACGCTCTTATAAAGAAGGCGACTTCATCACGATCGATGGCGGCACTGGAAAAGTCTACGACGGACAAGTTGCCGTAATGCCCGCGACTCTTTCAAAAGATTTGGAAACATTCTTGAGTTGGGCGGATGAAGTTCGCAAGACTTCAGTTCGCACGACGGCTTCTGGCAAAAAAGTTGCAGGATTCGAAGTTCGCGCGAATGGCGATACTCCGCAGAATGCGAAAGATGCGTTCAAATTTGGCGCGGCTGGAATCGGACTTTGCCGCACGGAGCACATGTTCTTCGACGAGCCGAAACTCACTTCTTTCCAGAAGATGATTGTTTCTGAAACTGCAGAAGAGCGCAAGCAGAATCTCAAGGCGATTCTTCCGCTTCAGGAAAAAGACTTCTATGAAATCATCAAGACGATGAACGGCCGCCCTGTTACGATTCGCTTGCTCGATCCGCCGCTCAATGAATTCATTCAGGCGCACGATGAAAGCGAGCTCAAGGCTTTGTCAAAGAAACTCGGCGTTGATCGCGACAAGTTGGCAACGAAGGTCGCCGCGCTCGACGAGCACAACCCGATGCTCGGACATCGCGGATGCCGCCTTGCCATCACTTATCCGGAAATCTACGAAATGCAGGTGGAAGCCATCGCGCTTGCTACTGCCCGCCTTGAACGCGAAGGCGTGAAGCACAAGGTGCAGATTATGATTCCGAACGTTGTTTCTTGCAACGAAGTGAAGCAGATTCGCGAGCAGTCTTTGGCGGTCATCGACAAAGTGAATGCAAGCAAAGGAACGAAACTCAAGTTCGAAATCGGAACGATGGTTGAATTCCCGCGCGCGGCTCTCACTGCCGACAAATTGGCGAACTACGCGGATTTCTTCTCATTCGGAACGAACGACCTTTCGCAGACTACGTTCGGCTTCAGCCGCGACGACTACGGCAAGTTCATCGATTCTTACCTCAAGCAGAACATTCTCGCAGAAGATCCGTTCGCCGTTCTTGACGAAGAAGGACCTGGCGCATTGATTGGAATCGCGGAAGAAAAGGGTCGCTCGGTTAAATCCGACTTGCACCTCGGAATTTGCGGCGAGCACGGTGGAGACCCTGCTTCAATCGCGCTTTGCTACAAGCTCGGACTCAACTATGTTTCTTGCTCTCCGTTCCGAGTTCCGTTGGCGCGTCTTGCTGGAGCGCAGGCTGTAATCAACGCGAAAGCGGCGAAAAAGCCCGCGGCAAAAAAAGCTGGCGCGAAAAAGGCGAGCACCGCAAAGAAGCCCGCTGCGAAAAAGACAGCTGAAAAGAAAGTTGCCGCCAAAAAGACGACAAAAAAATAGTTTTTGAAAAAAACTAAAAAGCCGCGCGAAAGCGCGGCTTTTTTTGCTTGACATTACGGCGGTTTTAAAAGAGAATATTTCTACTGACGTTTTTGTTTTTCTTGAATTAATTTCTTTTGGTAGTTGATCGCGCAATTGATGCGTTCAGCGTTTCAATTGTGAACGGACTCGGCGAGCCGAAAATGAGCCTTCCCCGAACGAGCGCGATTGCTGGTGTTTATGCCGCGTTTCAATTTGCGATGCCGCTTGTGGGCTGGTTTTGCGTTCGCACGATTCTCATGATTTTCACGTCGCTCCAAAAATTCATTCCGAGCATCGCTTTTGTCTTGTTGGCTTATATCGGCGTGAAAATGATTTTGGAAATCGTTAAAAATAAGCGTGACGAAAAAAAATCCGAAGAATGCGTTTTGTCGCTGACCACGCTTTTGCTACAAGGCGTTGCCACTTCGATTGACGCGCTAAGCGTGGGCTTTGCGATTTCCGAGTACGATTTTTTTGTCGCGCTTGTTTCGGCATTGATTATCGCGGCTGTTACATTTTTAATTTGCTTTTGCGGACTGAAAATCGGGAAAAAAATCGGCGAGCGTTTTTCTGCTCGTGCGCAAATTTTTGGCGGCATCATTTTGATTTTGATTGGAATTGAAATTTTTCTTCGCGGAATTTTTTCAATTTGAAATCAGATTTTAAATTGAACTAAAATTTTCTAGCACGACTTGCGTTGCTCAAAAAATTCAACACGAATGCGCGTTCAATAAAAAAAATTAACGAGAATTTTTTTGACGAAAAATTTCGTAAAGCAAAATGCCTGTCGCCACGGAAACGTTCAGGCTGTCGATTCGTCCGCAAGTCGGAATCGAAACAATCGAATCGCATTCTTCGCGCAAAAGCCGTGAGATTCCATTGCCTTCGCTTCCCATAATTAGGACGCAATTTTCCGCGAATGTGCCGTCTTGAATTTGCGTTCCGCCCGCATCCGCGCCGTAAACCCAAAATCCGGCTTGCTTCAATTTTTGCACAGCGCGCACAAGATTTGGCACGATTGCGATTTTCACCCAGTTTGACGCGCCCGCGCTTGTACGCGCCACAATTTCATTTTGCGAAATGTCGGCAGCCCCTCGATGCGATGGAACGAGCACAAGAGCCGCTCCGAATTGATCCGCGCTGCGCAAAATCGCGCCGACATTGTGCACGTCGGTGATTGAATCCAAAACCAAAACGGTCGCGCATTTTTTCGAAGCAATTTCATTTTCTTCATTCGCCTCGGATGCAGCGATAAATTCTTCGAGCCACAAATCGAATTCGACGAAATTTTCCGCGCGAGAATTTTCGCCTGAAATTTGCAAAACGATTCCGCGATGGTCGCGCGCAACTTGCGGCAAATTTTTTACAAGCGCGTCCAAATTTTTTTTGTCCGTCGAATTGCATTTCACGCCGAACGACGCGGCTTGCTCCAAAATTTTTTTTACGCGCGGACCTGGATTGCAATAAAAAATCTGCATTTGTTCCGCAAGATTTTTTTTGCCCGAGACTGATTTTAAATTTTCTTCGACTGCGTGGAATCCCGTGAAAATTTGCATTTAATTTTTGCCGCAGCAATTTTTGTATTTTTTTCCGCTTCCGCACGGACACGGTTCGTTGCGCCCGATTTTTCGACCTTCGCGCACGATTGTTTCCACTTTGAGTTCGCCGGTTGAATATGCCCATTCGCCGTCGATTTTTTTGAAGTACGCCATTTCGTGGTGAGTTTCGCGAATATGCTTTTGCGTGTAGACGGCTTCAAATTCCACGATGCCTTCGGTGTCGGAAGGCGTGCCTTTTTCCGTGCGCAAAATTCGCAAGCCGTGCCAAGTGGAATTGCGACTCCAATCTTCCGTGGCCTTGCGATCGATTTGCGCGATTTGTTCCGAAGATTCGCAAGTGTTGATGATGAAGTCGATTTCTTGTTTGACATAAGATGAATAGCGCGCGCGCATCAATTCTTCCGCAGTCGCCGCTTTTTTCGTTCCTTTGATGATTGGCTCGCAGCATTCGCCGTAAATTTTTCCCGAGCCGCAAGGACATAAATTTTCGTTTTGTTCCATTTGGAAATTGTAGCAAAAAAATGCGGAAAAAGCAAGTGCGTTTTTTTCAGAAGCGCCTGCGAAGAAAACCGCGAGATTTATTTGCTCGCTCTGCGAGCAAATAAATCTCGGTAAGCAAGTCGAAGGCTTGCGACCTAGCCCCAGCGGGAGCAAAAGCGTGGGATAAACATTGAATTTAAATTCAAATTTCATTATAATTTTTCATTATGTTTAATCTGAAAAAAAATCAAACGAGCGCGGAGACCGTCGTAAAAAATGTTCTCAAAATAAAAAAAGGCGAGCGAGTTTTGATAATCGCAAATCCTGCCATGTCCGACATCGCGCAGGATTTGTACACGACTTGCGACAAAGCAGAATCTTTGCCCGTGCTGATTTATCAAAGCGAAAAGACTTCTTTTGACAATGCCGAGCCTGCCGTAATCGCGGCGATAAAATCCGCGCCCGATGTCGTCATCTCGATTTCAAGCCTGAAACTTGGAAAAGATTCCGAAGCGACGACCGCGCCATACATTGACGATTCTGGAAAAAAATACGATCATATTTTCGACTATCTTTTGGACGGAAAAAAATCCATCCGCGCGGTGTGGGCGCCTGGCCTCACGGACGATATGTTCGAGCGCACTGTGAACATTGATTATGCCGAACTTGCCGAGCGTTGCAAAAAATTGGGCGAAAAACTTTCTGATGCCGTGAGCGTGCGCGTTACGAGCGCGGGCGGAACGGACATTCTTGTTCCTGTGGGAGGACGCAAGCCAATGGACGACAACGGTGATTTTTCCAAAGCTGGAAGCGGCGGCAACATTCCTGCCGGCGAAGTTTTCATAAGCCCAATTGTCGGCGACGGAAAAGAAAGTGGCTGCAACGGCACGATAGTTTTTGACGGCTCTATGACTTTTGCGGACGGCGATTCAATTTTGCAAACTCCGATTTCGGTAAAAGTTCAAGGCGGATTCGCAACGGAAATTTCAGGCGGCGCGGAAGCCAAACGGCTTTTAAAAACGATTTCCGATGCCGAATCGCGTTCGCTTCAAATGGAAAAAAAAGGCGAGCTTCCGCAAGGTCAAGGCGAGATTTACAAGCGAAACGCGCGCAATATCGGCGAACTCGGAATCGGCTTGAATCCCGCCGCAAGGATTACAGGAAATATGTTGGAGGACGAAAAGGCGTTCAAAACTTGCCATTTTGCGATTGGCGAAAATTATGATAATGACGCGCCTTCGCTGATTCACCTTGACGGCGTTGTGCGCCTTCCGACGATCGTGATAAATTACAAAGACGGCACGAGTTTCACCGCGCTGGAAAATGGCGTTTTGAAGATTTAGGTTTCCTACATTCTTCCAGCAATAATTTCGCGCGTGAGTGCTTCGCTGTGTTTCAACATCGCCACGGGAACGCCATAAGCCTTTTCCAAATCTGCGTCGGTGAGCACTTCTTCCGCCGTGCCCAAATCAATGTCGTGATTCGGATAAAAAAGCATCACCGTGTCGGCGTACTTTCGCGTGAGGTCAAGTTCGTGCATTGAAATGTAAATTGAAACGCAAGTGGCGGCAGAATATTCCTTCAAATATTGCAACGCCGCATGCTTGTGCTTGTCTTCCATCGCGAAAAAAGGTTCGTCCATAAAAACCGAACGCGATCCGTACAAAATCGAAAACGCCACGAGCATTCTTTGCAGCTCGCCTTTGGAAAGCGCATTGAATTTTTTTTGCGCGAGCGATTCCACTTCGAAAACTTCTTTCACTTCGTCCAAAAAATCTTTTTCCGGATTTCTGATTCCGCGTCCCGCGCCGCCAAAAAGTCCATTCTTGTAGACGAATTGTAAAAGCGCGCCGCATTCGTCTTCCGTTTCAAGTTCCATATTTTGGTAAATGTATGACGCTCGCTCGTCGCGCTCTTCTTGCGAAAGCCTCCGTGTGTCTTTGCCAAAAAGTTCCACCTTGCCTTCGGCTGGAAGAATCCTGCCTGCCGCCAAAAGCATAAAAGTGGATTTGCCCGAACCATTCGGCCCGACAAGGCTCACGAAGCCCGCAGGCAGTTCCGCAGAAAAATGGTCAAAAACAACAGGCGGCACAATTTGCTTGCCGTCTTCGTCAACATCGCCTTCAAGCGGGGGGTAGGAAAAATTCACGTCCTGAAATTTCAGAAAACTCATATTAAAATATTTTAACACAAAAAAAATTTTGTTGCAATTGAATTGATTCGTGCGGAGCATTTCAAATTCCGATGCTCCATCGGAAACTTCGTTGCGAATGCGTCAAGGTATGTTGATTTTCGTTGGAAAAAAATTCGCTCTCTCCCAACTTTGTCCAAAAATTGCGAATGTGAAAAGAAAGCGAATTTCGCTTGAAACTTTTCGCGCTTCGTGATATAATTTCAAAAATTTATAAGGAGTGCATAAAATTGTCGCTGAAAGGTCGTCACGTTATTCAAATATCTGATTTGTCCGTTTTGGAAATCGACGAAATCTGCGAACTGGCAGAACAAATTATTGTTGATCCGAATTCATTTAAAGAAGTGTGCCGCGGGAAAATTCTTGCGGCACTTTTTTTTGAGCCGAGCACAAGGACGAGGCTTTCGTTCGAAGCGGCGATGCTGCGACTTGGAGGAAGCGTGGAGGGCTTTGCCGACGCTTCGTACACTTCCACGACGAAGGGCGAAATTCTCGCCGACACGATTCGCGTGGTTTCAAGTTATGCCGATGTGATCGCCATTCGAAGTCCCAAGGAAGGTGCCGCGCTTTTGGCGAGCGAATATTCGGCGTGCCCGATAATCAACGCGGGCGACGGCGGACATTTTCATCCCACGCAGACGCTCACCGATTTGCTCACGATTCGCCAGCTCAAGGGCGGGCTTGAAGGAATGACGATTTGCTGCGTCGGCGACTTGCGCTTTGGAAGGACAGTTCATTCGCTCACTCAGGCGATGTGCCGCTATCCGAAAAATCGATTCATTTTCGTAAGCCCGAAGGAACTTGCGATTCCAGAATATATGGTCGAAGATGTTCTCAAGCCCGCCGGCATTGAATATGAATGCGCCGAGCGGATGGAAGATGTGATTGACAAGGCCGACATTCTTTATATGACGCGCGTTCAAAAAGAGCGATTTTTCAACGAGCAGGATTACATTCGCTTGAAGGACAGCTACATTTTGGACAAGGAAAAAATGCGCCGCGCGAAAAAAGACATGATCGTTTTGCATCCGCTTCCTCGCGTGAACGAAATTTCCTACGAGGTGGATTCCGATCCACGCGCGGCATATTTCAAGCAAGTGAAATTCGGAATGTACGCGCGAATGAGTTTGATGGCAAAACTCACGGGCGCACTTTGAAATTTTTGAAAATCAAGGAGTTATGATAAAACGTCGCACAACTTGCGCATACTTTTATTTTCAATTTGGGGGAAATATGTTGAACGTTGATACTATAAAAAACGGTTTGGTGATTGATCATATTCACTCGGGCGACGGTCCGAAAATTTTCCGCTGGCTTGGTTTGGAAAAGGCGCGTTTTACCGCCGCGCTTGTGATGAACGTGCAGTCGAAAAATTTGGAAAAGAAAGACATAATCAAAGTTGACAACATCATCAACATCGATTATTCTGTGCTCGGCTTCATCGATCCGAACATCACGGTGAACGTCGTCAAAGACGAAAAAATCGTGGAAAAAATAAAAATGGAATTGCCGCAAAAAGTGACGGGCGTAGTGAATTGCAAAAATCCGCGATGCATCACCGCGAGCGAAAAATATGTCGTGCAAACTTTCGACCTCGTGGACAGAACGCGCGCGCTCTATCGTTGCAAATATTGCGACACGCTTTACAAGGCAGGACTTCAAGGCGAAGCGGTGGAAATTAGTTAGAAAAATGAAAATTATTTACAATGCGATTTTGCTTGATGAATCTATGCGGACGCGCGGCGCGATTGTTTTGGACAAGAAAAAAATTGCGTGCGTTTTAAAAGGAAATTTCAAAACTGAAAGCGCGGTTCTGAACGCCGCGAAATTCGCTTGCGATAAAATTTTTTCTAGAACTCCAAGGCAAATCGAATTCGTGAATGCGAATGGCTTGACGCTCGCGCCGGCGTTTATCGACATGCATTCGCATTTTCGCTATCCTGGGCAAACTCAAAAAGAAGATTTGCAAAGCGCGCTCAACGCGGCGGCGGCCGGCGGCTTTGGAACGCTCGTTTTGATGCCGAACACAAATCCTGTGGTTTCTTCAAAAGAGCTTGCGATAAAAATTGAAAACGAAGCCGCCGCGCAAAAAAAATCGCAAGTTTTCCAAACTGTGAGCATTACGAAGGATTTTGACGGCGCGACAATTTCTCATATTGATTCGCTTGAAAAAAAATCCACGCCTGTAATTTCGGAAGATGGCCGCGATGTGGAAAGTGCCGCCGTCATGCTTGAGGCGATGCGCCTTGCCGCGAAAAAAGGAATCATTGTCGCTTGCCACAGCGAAGATTGCGCGCTTGCGATAAAGGCGAAATCTTATCGCAAAAAGGCTTTGGAAATTATCGCAAATTATGATATGAACATTCAGGATTTATCGCAAATTTTCGAAAAGAAAAATCAAGCTTCAAAAAAAATTCCGAAAGTTGCGATAAACGAAGCGAAGGAAAATATTTTTATCGCAAATTCGATTTTGGAATTGGCGGAGGACATTGCGACCGAGCGAAATATCGCAATCGCAAAAAAGGCAAATTGCAGAATTCACGTTTGCCATGTTTCCACGAAGGGCAGCATTGAAGCCGTTCGCCGCGCGAAAAAAAATATCGCAAATTCGAAAGGAAATATCGCAAGCGAAAAATCGCAATTTCAAATCACTTGCGAAATCACGCCGCACCATTTGGGCTTGATTGGAACGCGCGGCAAAGAAATTTTTGAATTTGTAAATCCGCCTTTGCGAAGTGAAGAAGATCGCTTGGCTTTGATTCAAGCGTTGCGCGACGGAACTGCCGACGTTATCGCAACCGACCACGCGCCGCACACGGCTTGCGATAAGGTTGCGGGCGCGCCGGGATTTTCAGGGCTTGAAACTGCCTACGCTTTTTGCCACACGGTTTTGGTGGAGCAAGAAAATTTCAGCGAACAAAAATTATCGCAATTGATGTCGGCGAATCCCGCGCGGATTTTGGGCTTGAAAAAAGGCTTGCTGAAAGAAGGCTACGATGCAGATTTGGTTTTGCTCGACCCGCAGGAAAAATGGAAAGTGCGCTCGACGGAATTTTTTAGCAAAGGAAAATCAACGCCGCTCGAAGGAAAAATCCTTACGGGGCGCGTGAAAGGAATTTTTTTCGGCGAATGAATTCCGCAGCGCGATTTTTGCGAAGCGGCAATTTTCATAATGCGCGGCGCAAAAAATTTCGGAAGTGAAAAAATGATTTTGCGATGAGATTCAAAAAGAAAAGCAGAACGCCCGACAATTTGTCGGGCGTTCGCACTTTTACAGGCTATTGCTTTTGGTAGATGTCAGTCCATTCATAATAACCTTCTTCATCTGTACCATAGGTGAGTACTTGCAGTTGTTTCCCGTCTTGAAAAAGTTTCAATTGGTAATGTCGGGTATATTGTTGGTCATCTCCGCTATAATCATAATCTCCAAAACGCATAGAAAGTGGACTCTCGCTATCATCTTTTGTGGTTAGCGTTTTGCCATTATTGGAAAGAGTATTATGTTCATCAAGTTTGTAAATATAATACTGATAGTACGGTTGTTCTTGTTCATAATAAACAAGGTGTTTTTCAAACTTCAGGATTTTTTCGTCTTTGGTAAGTTCATTTTCAAATGCATCAATTTCTGACGAAGGAATGGGGGCAAGATAAGGTTCTGGATCTACCATGTCAGCTAATTCCTCTTTGGTGAATGCGCTGCCGTTAAGTTTTGTATATGTATAAGAATAACTGGTTTTTACGTTGGCATCGTCAATGACCAGCGTTTCATTATAAACTCCGTGAACTTTGGCGAGAAAATGTTCTGTCTCATCCCATTCACCGCTTTGTGTCCACGTTCCTTTGATTTTCGCAATGTCGGCAGGATCGTTTATATCGATTTCTTCAAAGTCTGCGTTCAAAGGATAATGAACATCTGATGCATAGCCGTCCCAATGATATTTATATGTTTTGCCATCATATTTATAGTACATAATCGGGCGGACACAGATGCAGTCTATATCGTGCTCATTATGTGTGGGACATCCATCGTATCCTGGGGCTAAAGGTAAATCGCGCAAATTTTTGGAAGTTACATTGATGTCGTTCGGAAGAATCTTGACTGCGCAATGCCATTTTGTTCTGCGTTCTTCACCGTGATTCCAAGAAACTCCTTCCATCAGTCCTATTTCTATCATCCAGTCGTTGCCGAGCAGGTGTTCGTTCTCAAATTCGGGTTTCTTAAAATGTATTATATTGCAATCGGGATCTGCTTTTAGATATCCAACATTTTCCCATGGCAGGCGCACTTCGCCCTTTGACCTCGCTCCTGCCGTTACGTTCATTTTCACTTCGGAGAGCGTGTCGTTTCCCGGAGTAGGAAGTGTGAAGCCTTCGCTGTCCACGGGTTCGAGCTTTTTGAATGAAAAGTGAATCGTGTATTCTTTGTTTGGCTCAACGAAAGGATAAAAGAAGCTGGCTCGGGCAGGATTTCCTTCGAGCGGCTTTACTTCTTCCGCCACTTTTTCTATTCCGTCGATTGTTACATCGCATCTTGAGAAGGGTTGTTTCGGGAGGTCGAGTTCCACATATATTCCATCGGGATTTCTCAGCGGATAATAGACATCGTGAACAAAGCCATCCCATTGATAGCTGTATTTTTTGCCTTTATATTCATAGTTCAAAAGAATCGGGCGGACGCAGATGCAGTCGATGCTGTCGCTTTCTTTAGCTCCTTGTTTATATAAATTTGTTTCCGCGTCGAGTTTGTCTTTTGGAATTTGAACTGTGCAATGCCATTTCGTCCTGCGCTCGTCTCCGTGTTCCCAAGAAATGCCTTCCATCAATCCTAGTTCAATCATCCAGTCGTTGCCAAGTAGTTCCTCGTTTTGGAATTTGGGCTTTTCCGTGAATTTGAAATTGCCTTGTTTTGTGCTTGCCGCGTCTACCTTGCCTTTGGATTTGAGAAGCACCTCGCCCTTGCTTTTTGCGCCCACTGTTACTGTGTATGAATCTTCACGGATTGTCTCGTTCGGCGTAGGAATGGTGAAATCTTCGCTGTCCTTAAGTTCAGGTCGTTTGAATGAAAAGCGGACTGTGTATTTCTTGCCTGGTTCAACGAAAGGATAAAAGAAACTGGCATATGTTTTGCTGCTATCCAAAAAATTTATTGAATCGTCTTTCATTTCTGCCACTTTGCCTATTCCGTCAATGTACACGTCGCATCGAGAATATGATTTTTCTGGAAGGACGGGGTATTCCACATATATTCCGTTGATAAGGTCGGAATTCGCTATTGGCGGATAATAAATGTCTCTTACGAAACTATCCCATTGATATTTGTATGTCTTGTCTTTATATTCGTAGTTCAGAATCGGGCGGACGCAGATAAAGTCTATGCTGTATTCAGTTTTCTCTTTTTCTTGGTCTTCATACAAATCGATTGGATCGTAAATATTATTGATTGGAATCGTTTCTTGCATGGTGTGCCATTTCGTCCTGCGTTCTGCGTCGTGCTCCCAAGAAATTCCTTCCACCAGTCCAATCTCTACTTCCCATTTGTTGCCGTTTTCGCTAAGCAAATCTTCGTTTTGGAATGTGGGTTTTTTCGTGAATCTGAATTCGCCGTTTTTCTTTACGTCTATTTGTCCTTTGTGTATAAGAGATACTTCGCCTTTGCTTTGCGACCCTGCCTTTGCCGTCACATCAAAATAGCCGATTATTCCGTTTTCAGGACGACCAAAATTCCATCCGTCTTTTTCAACCTCTTCTTTCAAAAACTTGACGCGAATTGTATAATCTTTGTCGGGGGTAAGAAAAGGATAGAAAAAGTCATCTTCGGTCTTATTTCTCACGTCATAGTTTTCGGTGACTAGCCCGATTCCTTCGATGTACAGTTCGTAAGCGTTAGTGTTTTCAGGAATGGAGAACGTTATGAATATGCCTTCCGCGTTTTCTTCTGCGGAGAAATTTTCATTTTCGGAACTGCCAGTTTCCGGAATCTTCAAATCTTCCGGAAGCTCTTCTCCAAGTGAATGGTCTATCTTAGATTGGCTATCTTGCGGGTTTCCTTCTGAGCCAGAGCCTGCGCTGTTAGCGCACGAAAAGAATGACAAGGCAGCTAAAAAAACAAGAGCTGTTAATACCCCCCCCCATACAGGCGAATAGGTTTTTCATTTTTTCCTCCAAATGAAAAATGTTTTTAAAAGTTATTTTAAGTCTACAATATATATTCGCGCGTGTCAATCGCTCGGAAAGAGTATTGAAAAAAATGCCACATTTTTGGCAAATTGTGCCGCGCTTTGTGAAACGTCCGCGCAAGATTTTACAAAGCGCATTTTCAAATGCCGCCTTTTTTGGAACGCCGTGAGCCTTTTTGCGAATGATTTTACTTTCCGGAATTTCGTTCCCAAAAAACGCCGTCTTCGTAGCCTTGGATTTTTTTTTCGTGTTCTGCCAAGTCGAGGCGTTTTTGCGCCCAAAGACAATATTCCAAATTTTTTTCGATGCCACAAAAATGGCGGCCGAGTTTTTTTGCCACCACCGCGCTTGTTCCAGAACCCAAAAATGGATCGAACACAACTGCGTCCACGGGCGAACTTGCCAAAATCAATTTGGCAAAAAGCTTTTCGCTTTTTTGCGTGGGATGATCGGTGTTTTCCGGCATCGACCAAAACGGAATTGAAATGTCGTCCCAGAAATTTCCAGGATGCGTCATGCGGAATTTTTTTCCGTCGCTTTCATTCCAATCTTTTGGCATTCCGTTTTGTCTGTACGGTGCGAGCACGGCTCGTTTCAATTTCACGGCATCCACATCAAAAAAATATTCGTCGCTCGCCGTCGCAAAAAAAATGTCCTCGCAAGAATTTTTCCAATTGCTTTTTGCGCCCCTCCCTTTTTCGCGCTGCCAAGTGATTCGATTTCGCACGCGCAAATATTTTTTGAGGACGAAATACAAATCCGCGCTGCTTTGCCAATCGCAGCAAACGTAGACGCTCGCCGTTGGTTTGAGAACGCGCAAAATTTTTGGAAGCCACGATTCCAAATATTCGCAGTACGAAGAATCGCTGATTTTGGAAAATTTCATCGCGCCGAAATTTTTTGTTAAATTGTACGGCGGATCGATTATCAAAAGATCTACAAATTTTTCAGGAAGAAATTCCATCGCGGAAAATAAATCGGCGCAAATTATTTTGTCCAAAATTTCTTTCGCAGAAAATTGTCGCAATTCTTGAACGATTTGTTCGGCATAAAATTTTTTTTCGTTTTCGGAAAGCGTGAGAGTTCGATTATTTTTGGCGCGATGTTTTTCTTGCGACATTTTCATCCTCGAGCCAAAGCTGAAATTGCCGAGCGCACATCGTCAAGCGAAAATTCTTCGCGGGAATTTTGCGCGGCAATCAAAGCCGCCTTGTTTAAAACGCTTTCGATTTTTGCGCACGAAAATCCGTTGAACATTGCCGCCAATTTTTGTGCCGTGCATTCGGCGGACGGATTTTTTTTTGCGGAATATTTTTTCACCAATTCTTCGCGAGATGTTTCATCAGGAAATGGAACGGAAAAAATCGCGTCAAATCTGCCCGGCCGAATTAAAGCCTCGTCGAGCGCGCGAACGCTGTTCGTGGCGGCAATCACAAGAACGCCCGAGTTCGTTTCAAATCCGTCGAGCTCGTTCAAAAGCGCGGTGACGATTCTCGTGTTTTCAGTTTCGATCGCGCTTCCAGAATAATTTCTGCGCGTTCCTATTCCGTCGAACTCGTCGATGAAAACTATGCACGGAGCGCAACGCCGCGCCTTGCGAAAAAGCATTTTCACTTTCGCAGGTCCAATCGCCATGAACATGCTTTCAAAATCCGTGGCCTTTGCAGGAATGAAATTCACGCTTGCTTCGCCGGCCAAAGCGCGCGCAAAAAGTGTCTTGCCGTTTCCGGGCGCGCCTTCAAGCAAAATCCCTTTCGGCATTCGGATTCCGCGCTTTGCGAATTTTTCGGGCGATTTCATAATTTGCATAATTTGAACTGTGTCGCGCTTGAGAGAATCCATTCCGATTACGTCGCTGAATTTCACGCCAGTGCGACGAACAACTTTGAAAGAATTTGGCGAGATGAATTTTCGAAATGCGAAAATCGCCGCGCCAAAAAAAATTGCGTAGAAAATTATGTCCAGCACAAGCGAAACAATTTGCGAAAAATTTTTTTGCGTTTTCACATCGACATCGTTCTTTAAAAGAAATTCATTCAGTAAAGGCGATTCAGGATTTTTCGTTTTAAATTTTTTTCCGAGCGAATCAGTAAAAATAATTTCGCTTTCGGAAATTTCCGCCGAGGAAATTTTCTTTTCTTCGACATTTTTGAAAAATTCCGAATACGGAATTTCTTGAATTTTCGCGGACGCGAATTCAGAATAAAAAAAATATCCGCCGAGTGCCACGAGAAGAAAAATCGGCACGAAAATTTTTGGTTTGAATTTCATTTTGAAAATATAACACAAGATGGGAAAAAAGAAAAGCATCGCAAAGACGAAACGCGCCATTTTGCGATGCTTTTTACTCGCAATAAAAAAACGCGCCGAAATGGCGCGTTTTTTTTAATCCCGGCGAAATCATATCGCAGAGTTTTTTCATTTGATAAAATCGATAAAATTAGAATGCCGCCACGACTTCGCCATTCGGGTAAGTCTCGGAAATCCAATCGCGGACTTTTTGGCTTTGCAACGCTTTCACCAACGCCACGATGCGCGGGTCGGTTTCGTTGCCTTTTTTCACTGCGATGACATTTACGTAAGGCGAATCCGCGCCTTCTACAAAGAGGCCGTCTTTTTTCGCGCTCAAGCCAGCCGGCAAAGCATAGTTTCCGTTGATTGCCGCAGCATCCACATCGTTGAGTGTGCGGGGGAGGGAAGCGGCATCGGCTTCTACGAAATGAAAGTTTTTCGGGTTTTCCTGAATGTCAAGCGGGGTGGCAGTGATTCCCGCTTTCGGATTAAGCTTAATCAAGCCAGCCGACTGCAAGAGCAAAAGCGCGCGGCCGCCGTTGGTCGGATCGTTCGGAATCGCGATTTTCGCTTTTTCCGGAATCGCTTCGAGCGAAGCGTATTTCTTTGAATAAAGCGCGAACGGTTCGATGTGGATTCCGCCGGCATTTGCCAAATGGTAGCCTTTGTCCGCGTTCGTGGATTCAAGGTACGGAATGTGCTGGTCGAAATTCGCAAAAAGTTCGCCTTGCTCCAAAGCGTCGTTCAAAATAACATAGTCAGTCATTTCGCGGATTTCAAGCTTTACGCCTTGAGCCGCCAAGTCGTCCTTGACAAGTTCGAGCAACTGGACATGCGGAACTGGCGTTGCTCCAATCACAAGCGTATCGTTGGCTTTCTTGTTTTTGCAACTCGCGCCGAAAATGGCAGACAGTGCGAGAAGTACCACAAAAATTTTCTTTGCAATTTTCATATTAAACTCCTTTTATGAAAAACAATTCCTATATTTCCTAGTGGGAATATATGCAATATTATAAACAAATAATTCAAATTTTGTCAAGTGCTTCACAAATTTTTTTACAGATTTTTTCGACGCGATTCGAGCGCGCTTTTCAAAAGCGGCGCGACTTCGGCACTTGAAGCACAATCTGAAAATATTTTCGGCTTAGCGATTTTTCAGCATTTTGTTTACGATTCGCGTTCCGATGAATTGAATCAATTCCACCAAAACCAAAATCACTATCACCGACCAAAACATAACGTCCGTGCGAAAACGTTGGTAGCCGTAGCGAATCGCCAAGTCGCCCAAGCCGCCTCCGCCAATCGCGCCCGCCATCGCCGAATATCCAATCAAATTTATTATCGTAAGCGTGATGCCCGACACAATCGAAGGCATCGCTTCGGGCACTAGGACTTTCCAAATAATTTGCGAGTTCGTGCTTCCCATCGCGCGCGCGGCTTGCACCACTTCGGGACTCACTTCGTTGAGCGCAGTCTCGATGATTCGCGCAACGAACGGAGCGGCCGCAATCGAAAGCGGAACGATTGTAGCTGTCGTGCCGATGCTCGTTCCCAAAATCAGGCGCGAAAGCGGAAAAAGCAAAATCATCAAAATTATAAATGGAAACGAGCGCAGCACGTTGACGATTCGGCTCGCAATCTGATTGAGCACGGGGCGCGGAGTGATGCCCGTGGGATTTGTCATGCACAAAAGCACGCCGAGCGGAAATCCCAAAATGCTTGAAAAAATCGTGGAAAGAAAAACCATTTCCAAAGTTTGAAGCGTTGCCTTTCCGACAAGTAAAAATATTTGCATAATTTCTCCAAAAAAAATTGTCCTAAAATTTTCGCCGCGCGTTTCAAACGCTGCTTTTTTCCACTGCGACTCCATTGTCTTTTAAAAACGCAATCGCATTTTCCAAATCGCTGCCGCTTATGTCCGCATTGAGCACGCCGACTTTCGCATCCTGAATTTTCTGAATGCCGCCGCCGAAAATGTTTACTTCAACGTCGAATTTTTTTATCAGTGAATTTATCAAAGGCTCGTCGGGCGCGTTTCCCGAAAAACGCAAAATGTAGCTGCCGCTTTTGTGCGACCATCGCACGAAATTTTCGGCGCGAATGTTCGACATGAATTCTTTCGTGATGGCGGCTTTCGGGCGCGTGAAAATTTCTTCGACGCTTCCTTCTTCCACGACGCGCCCTTCGTCGAGCACGCTCACGAGCGAGCAAACGTCGCGGACGACTTCCATTTGATGCGTTATCATTACCACGGTCAAATTCATTTTTTTCTGAATGTCGCGAATCAAATCCAAAATCGAACGAGTGGTATGCGGATCAAGCGCGCTTGTGGCTTCGTCGCAAAAAAGGATGTCGGGATAATTTGCGAGCGCGCGCGCAATCGCCACGCGCTGTTTTTGTCCGCCGCTCAACGTGCTGATTCTCGCATCGCCTCGTCCTGCAAGCCCGACAAGTTCGAGCAGTTCTTCGACGCGAGCTTTGATTCTCGTTTTTTCAGTCTTGCAAATTTCAAGCGGATACGCGATGTTTTGCGCGGCCGTCCTCGAACTGAACAAATTGAAATTTTGGAAAATCATTCCCGTGCGGCGATGTTGTTCAATCAAATCTTGCTTGGAAAGATTGTCAACGCGGCGGCTGTCGTAAAAAACGCTTCCTTCGTCTGGACGCTCAAGCAGGCTTATAAGGCGAACCAGCGTGGATTTTCCCGCGCCGCTTTTTCCGATGATTCCGTAAATCGTGTTTGAAGGAATTTCCAAACTGATTTCTTGTACGGCGCAAACTTTCTGCCCAAGGGGGGAGTCGTAAGACTTTTTCAACGAATCAAGTTTTATCTGCATTTTTCCTCGCCTGAAAACACTTGAAAAAAATTTGAGTTTGCTATATATTAGTCGAAAATTCAAAATAAGTCAAACTGTTTTTTGACAAGGCGTTGTATGACAAGTGTTATTTTTTCAAAAAAGGTTTTTTTAGTAACGGCGATTTTGCTTTTGACATCGGCGGCTTTTTCGGAAACCGAGGAAGAGCTGAAAAAGCGAATTCTTTCTGGCGCGAATTTGGCAGGGCAATCAATGGAAGAATTGCTTGCGGCCGATGATGAAGCCGATGAAAAGAATTCTGGCAAAATTGAAAAGCGGCTTCCGTCAACTTTCGAGCGCGACGTTCCTTACACGGCGGAAGAAATCACGTTCATGGATTTGTATTACAACCACGGAATTTCTTCTGTGGGGCAGCGTCGAAAACTCCACGAAGATGCGATTGCGTCCGCCGAAAAATTCCAGGATGAATATGCGCGTCTTGTTCACCTTGCGCGCGCGGAATATTACTATGGCATCGCTTGCATCGAAACTTTTGATTTGGCTTCATTTGAAAACCTTAAAGATGTTGAAAAAAAATCTGATGTTTCGGAAAACGCGAATGCCGGCGCGGCTTTCGACAAAGCGATTGAATACGCGCAGGCGGCTTTGAAAATCAGAGAAGGCAGCGATGCCTACACGATTTATTCGCATTCGATTTCAGCAAACTGCACGGCGAAAAGTTGGACGTACATTTTGGGCAACGCGCTCAAAGTTCGCTCGTATGCGAAGAAAGCCGTGAACTTGGATTACTCGAATGGCACGGCGCATTTTTTGGTGGTGGCGCAGGATGTCTACGCGCCTTGGCCGATTGGAAAAGTTCGCTCGGGCAGAAAAAAGATGCTCGAAATTTTGAATGACAAATATATCCGCATAGAAAAACAGGAGCGACTTTTGATAAGCGCAGCCATTGGATATAGCTACTTCAAGCAAAAAAAATGGAACAATGCGATTGAATGGTACAACAAGGCTCTTGAAGTTTATCCGTACAATTATTCCGCGCACCAAATGCTCGGTACAATCAACAGGCGCAAAGATAATAAATAGAATTAAATTCAGCGGCAATTGATTTTTATGCAAACCGCAAGGCTTGCATAAAAATCGCGTTCAATCGAATTTTTCTAAAATTTTCAACAATGAACGAATCTTCAGATTCGAGAATTGTTGAAAACGTGATTTTGCAGCGGAGCGAAAAATCGCAGAAGGATAAGCGAGTTTGCAACGCGAACTCGTATTGAAAACAGCGGCAATATTTATGACGCTGTTTTCAAATTTTCTACAAAAACGTCTTCGAATCCGATTGGCAAAAGCAGCTGCCTTATGACCAAGGCGGCGCGAGCGTCCGCATCGGAAAGAAGGCCGTCCGCAAGAATTTCCTGCGCGGCATTATTCTTCGCCTCGTCGATTTCGGTGAAAATTTCCTGCGTTGTGATTTTCGTGAAAAATCCTTGCCGCTCGTCAAAAATTTCCTGCGAGCAAATTTCGTTCCCAAGCAAAACGCACGAAGGAATTTTTACGAAAAGTTTTTTTCCGTCCGATGAAACGAAAATTTCGCTTTGGGAAATGTCTTCAATTCCTGCGCGTAGAATTCCCGAATAACGCACAAAACTTTTCGCGCTCGAAAATCCTTGCCGCTTTTTCACAACGAGCATATCGGAATAGCGCATTTTGTACAAAACCAATTCCGCGCTCGCCAAAAGATTTCGTTCGACAGCCACGCGCTTTTTTTCGATTTGAATTTGCGTGAACTTTGCAAACGAAAATTTCGTCGCGAAAAAGAGCGCGAGTAAAATGAAAAAAGTCGACGCCCCGCGAAAAATCAGTTTTCCAATTTTTTTCTTTTTTACGACAAAAGTTTT